>SFUB01000065.1 GCA_004561785.1 bacterium
ATGCCCAGGGTGGGACCCTGCCCCCATCCATGGCCCCCGTCTTCTCTTCCTCGAGGCTTACCGCCCATAGCGAAGTGACCCTCCACGTGGGGAACGAAAACCCGTCTCCCTCCGCGACGAGCGATGTCTTCATCACCCCGAAGGAGCTCTATGTCGAAAGCAAGGAGCGGGGGAGCGAGCGGCTTTATTCCCATTATTATGAGAACCAAGGCGGCAAGGCCTTCATCGTCGGGCTAACCGGCAAGAACGAAATCCTCGAGGAGGACGGCGGAATCGCCTGGAATGAGCTCAGCTGGCCCCAGGACCTCTTCGACGCCGGAAGCTTCGTGAAGATCAAGGAAAACACCTACCGTTACCTCGGATTCGAGGCCGAAGCCTTCTTCTACAGCTTCTCCTACCTCGACTTCGCGATGGCCATCAAGACCATGGACCTCGTCGTGGAGAACGAATCCATCAAGGAGATCGATACCACCCTCTACCGCGACGTCTCCGACGAAGATTCCTCCTATATCTATTACACGATCAAGACGACCTTCGCCCCCTCCGCGGACATCTCTCGCCCCGCCCCTTATGACGGAGCGGGGGAAGAAGAGGACCAAGCCAAGATCGCCTCCGCCTTCTCCGCCCTCCATTCCGGGAACCGCTACGAGGCTTTGATGGAGGATTACGGGTCTCTGACTAGCGACAAGACGAGGATGACCGTTTCCGACAACATCGTCTACTTCGAGACCTATAACGCTGTCACGACCGAGATACTTTCCCGCAAGGGCTTCGTTGAGAAAGAAGGAAAGATCATCCCCTTCTCCGTCTCCGCCGATGCCTCGGGAGCACTTATCCCCACCGTGTCGGAGAAATGCAAAGAAGGGGATACCCTCGACGCCCACATCGGCTTCGCCCCCTCGCCTTTGGCCTTCGCCCTCAACGAGCGGAGCCAGATCGTCACCAAGCCCAACGTCTTGTCCCTAAGCGACGTCTTCATGAAGGGGCCCGGCATGGATTACGTGGTCCCGGACACCCTCTCGATGCCTCTCAATGACGATGGACAAATTCTGAACATCAGTTACTCTTATGACGCCCCCGCAGGGTACGGGCAAAGCTATCAAGGCAATGCGAGAATTACCTTCTCCCGTTATGGCACCGCCATCTTGCCCCCGAATCTGACCAAAAAAATCAATCAATTGACCGCAAAGGAGTAAAACGAATGAAAAAACAAAGCGCCCTTTTGATTCTCTCCTCCCTCTTCCTTTTGGCTTCCTGCTCCGCGGCCCCCGCTGGATCCTCCTCCTCCTCCAACGTCCCCTCTTCCAGCGAGCCTTCCTCTAGCGCCTCGGAAAACGTCCCCTCTTCCAGCGAGCCTTCCTCTAGCGCCTCGGAAAGCGTTCCATCCTCTGAGCCGGATTCCGAGTTCCCTTCGGAGTCTTCTTCTGAAGAGCCCGCCCTCACCGCCGAGGAGCGCTTCAAGCAGAACTTCGCCTCTTATCTAGAGGCCACCAAGAAAGCGGAGGCCCTCGCGACCTCTTCCACCTACGTCGAAGGCGATAAGTCTTATTCCGCCTCCTTCTACAAAGAAGAGGCGGTGCAAACCAATCCAAACGGCCTCAAGACCGTCCGCTCGATCGAAGGATCCATCTACCGCGAATTCCGCTTCGAAAACGAAACCCTCAGCGGTTTCTCCTCAGTTGAGCTGAACGCGGAGAACGCCGCCGAATACCGCGAGAAGACTTCCTTCCTCTTCGCCAATAACGTCTACGGCCTCTCCGGCTACCTCTCTAGCGGCGCCCTCGATGGCTATCTAGAAGGCGGGGAGGGCTATGCCTACGCCTTCGAAAACGGCGTCTTCACCCTCACTTCGACCATCGAAGACGTTTCTTCCTGCACTCTCACCCTCGTTGACGGGGCCTTCGTCTCCTTGAACGCGGAAGGCTCCTCTTCCTTCTCCTATAGCTATCAGAAAGACGGCGAGAAGCAGCCTGATCCTAATCCCATCAAGGAAAGCGACTTCTATTACACCGACTTCACCCCCTCCTTGGTCTCTCAGAATGGGAAATACTACGTCGGCTCCTCCTATACCGCCTCCTTCGCCTCTTCAAATGCGAAAGCCTCTTCCCTCGTCGACCCGATCTCGCCCCTTGTGAGCGAAGACGATGAGTTCGTCTCCTACAACAAGAGGACCGGCGAGTTCAAAATCCTCAAAGCCGGTCAGTTCAGCATCGAATTCGCCTCCGCCCACGGGGTCTCCAAAACACTGAACCTCACCGCTGAGGCCCAGCCCATCCGCTCCATTCGGGCGGATCAGGAGGGCAGAGACGTCCACGCCGGGGACACCCTCAAATTGACCGCGACCGTCTTTCCCGTGAGCGCCGCCCAGGCCTATTCCGCCTCCCTCACTTCCGGCGCGGAGTTCGCTTCCCTCTCCGGCTCCTCCGAAGAAGGCTTCACCCTCAAAGTGAACGATGACGCTGCAGCCGGGAATGACATCACCGTCACCTTCCTAAGCGAAGCAAACACCGAAGAAGGAATCAAAGCCAGCGATTCGGTCACCTTCCACATCGTCGCGAAAGAGGCCGCCCCGACCGGCGAACTCGCGAAGAAGCTCATCGGCTCCTGGCAGTCCCAGGACGTCGGATACGGCGTGAGCGACCTCGTCTTCGCTTCTGACGGCACGGGAACCCTCCATTATTTCGCCTCCGAAGACGGCTACGAGGCTAAGTTCGTCTTCGAATGGGACGCCTCCAGCGAAAACTCGATCGTCAAAGACGGAACCTTCTTCCAGCTCGATGCGGACTCCATACCCCAAGACCCCACGCAATCCGATTACACCTTCACCTCCCTCGTCTATGCCGACGGCGTTCTGAGCCTTGAACTCTATAACAACCCCTTCATGGCCGAAGAGAACATGGACTTCACCAAAGTCCAATCCGCCGAGCCTTCTTTGAGCGAGAAGCTCATCGGCGAATGGACCAGTGAGGATTCCTATCCCGCCTCCACTCTCGTTCTATCCGCCGACGGGAAGGCGACCGTCGCTTTCTATTCCCCGTCGATAGCTATGAAACGTATTTCTCTTTCGAATGGGAAGTCGCCTCGGGATCCATCTCGGTGAAGGAGGGGACCTTCGCGGAGCTTGATGGCGAAGGCGGAAACCCCCTTGATGAGGACTCGGCCTCCTATGAATTCGTTTCTTTGGTCTATGCCGACGGCACCTTGACTTTGACCGTCAACAATCTTCTTTCCGCCTCCTTTGGCGGAGAACCCGAAGAATCCTTGGCCTTCGTCAAAGTCGCCTAACCCCCTGCCCCCAAGGTGGCCCCGGTTCTTCCGGGGCCTTTTCTTTGCCAAGGAAACCGGTTTACTTGCTGCTAGCCTTTGGCTAAGATAAAGAGGCATGAAACACATCCAAAAGCTTTTGCCTTTCTTCTGCTTCCCTTCTTTGCTGCTCACATCTTGCTTCTCAAAAGCCCCTCAACCGGATTCGTCTACTTCAGAAAGCGAGCAGGCCTCTTCGGAGCTTGATTCTTCTGGGCATGAGCACTCCTCCTCCGAAGGCGGGCACCCCACCTCCGGGGAGCCTTCTTCTTTCGAGAATTCCTCTTCGATGGGACCATCTTCCGAAAACTCTTCCCTTCCTTCCTTTGGAGAAGCCCGATTCGAAGGCACGGAAAGTCTCTCCTGGCCCTTGAACCATTATTTCGATCCCTTCGATGGCGTGAAAGCCT
The DNA here is from genome assembly GCA_004561785.1 of bacterium. GTDB lineage: Bacteria > Bacillota_I > Bacilli_A > RFN20 > CAG-826 > Alloenteromonas. The sequence goes on from SFUB01000065.1 coordinate 3,714, forward strand.
ACGACGGGAACGGGGAGGAGGTGACCTCCTCCTTGGTCGTGGACGGCCACGTGGACTTTTCTAAGGAGGGCCTCTATCGCCTCACCTACCGATATGGGGATTCCTTCGCGGAAAGAGAGGTACGCATCTCCAAAAACGGCTCCGCCTCCCTCTCCTCTACCCAAAATAGCAGGGACGTCCTTCCTTCTTTTGGCAAAGCCTCCCTTCGCCAAGGCGAGGCAAGCGATATCCCCCATCCTAATTTCGCCCCTTCGTATTGTTCTTCTGCCCTGAAGGGCAAGCCTATCCCCACGAATAAGTGGTGGTCTTGTTTGGCCAGTCAGAATCGCGGAGGGCTCTCCGGGGCCCATTCCAATTCCCTCTACCCCGGCGCCTACAAAGCGAGCTTCCAAGCCGGGGGCTTCGAATTCACCGACAACGGGAAAGGCTTCGTCGAATACGGCAAAGCCGGCCCCGCCCAAAACGAGAACACCGCCTCGGTGCACGGCAATTTCTTCGTCGATTCCTTTTGGAAGACCCCGACCCTTTCCTCGGATTACCAAACCTCCGTTATCTCCTATAGCGACGCCTGCATAAAAGTCGCCTGCCGGAACGGAGGTGAGGGAAGCGAGGATGAGATGATCGCCACCATGACCGAAGGCAGCCCCTTCGCCTATCTGGAAATCAAAGGGAATGAGCTCTCCGGCTCCTTCCGTTCCGCGGGCATCACCAAGCCCTATCGCTTCTTTGATCTAGATGGCAATCCGGTGAGTGGGGGAGAGGCCTATTCCGGCGATGCTTTGATCTTCTCTTTGCAAGGCAGCCACGTGGGCTACGAGAGCTCCCTCTGGGGAGGAATCGGCGCCCCGATTTACCAAGATCTCTATTTCCTCCTTGTAGGGGGAGAGGGATCGACTTTCTATCCCGTCCACAAAAGCCATGCCGACGCGACCATGGTCGACGGGATCGACATCACCTTGGGAAAGAACATCCTCGCCTTGTCTCGCTTGGGGAGGGAAGGCTCCTCGTTGCAAGAAATCCTAACCGAGGCCAAGACGCTGCGGAAGCACGCTTTCAGCAAGGTTTCCTCTTTGAACTCCTCCTATGCGGTTGACCGTTCTTCCGGCGAGGTGAAGACCCGCTTTTCCGCCCAAGTGGAGAGAATGGAATCGCAAAACGCCCCCATCCTCGGACTTTTCCCACACCAAGCCAAGAATTCCTCGATCCCGCTGCTTCCTTATTATCATGAGGGGTTCCAAGGGAAACTCCGTTATGCCTCCTCTTCTTCCTTTGAGACCATCCTCCGCTTCGAAGGGCTTCTGCCCTCCCTGCCCTTATCCGAGAGTCTCGACCGAGCCAAGCTCACCGAAATGCTCCGCGTTCTTGACGGGGACAATATCCCCGGAATAAGACATTACGACAACTCCAAGAACTCCTACCTCAATAAAAGCGCACCCTATTGGAACGCGAAATCCCTTTACCCTCTTTCCATGGGCCTGACTTACGCCAAACAGCTTGGCGAGGAGAGCCTATCCGCCTCTTTCCAAAGCAAACTCAAGGAGGTCCTTTCCGATTGGCTGACTTACGATCCCTCCGTTCCCTCCCGGAATGAGGCGATGGACCAGGCTGGAGACCGTTACTTCTATTACGACTCCTCCTATGGGGCTTTGAATTTCTCCGACGGCGAATTCAACACCTCCTCCGAGCTTTCCGACCATCATTTCACGCACGGTTATCTCATCTACGCCGCCTCGATGCTGTCGATCTATGATCCGGAGTTCCTAGAGGATTATGGGGATCTCTTGGATTTTGAGGTCCGCGACATCGCTTCCTATGACCGCGACGATCCCTATTTCCCCTATCTCCGCTGCTTCGATCCCTACATGGGCCATTGCTGGGCCAATGGACTGGGCGACTTCGGGGACGGCAACAATGAGGAAAGCGAAGGGGAGGCCCTCTCCGCCTGGGCCGCCTGTTATCTCTATGGCCAAATCAAAGGGGACGAAGGCCTTGTGGACGCTTCGATCTACGGCTACGTGAGCGAACTCGAATCCGCGAAGACCTATTGGTTCGATTACGGCAAAGACGTCTGGCTCCCCAAAATCCATGAGTCCGGGATCGGCGTCATGGCGATTCAGTGGGGCGGGAAATACGACTACGCCACTTGGTTCGGCGCGAATCCGAGCTTCATTTACGGGATCGAATGGCTGCCGATCGGCACCTATCTCTCCGGTTACGCCCAGAACGAAACGGAAAGGAAACGCCTTGAGGAGATCTACGCTCTCTACGAAAAAGCCCAGAGGGAGTCCCCACTAGAAAAGACCTGGCGGGCGAACTTCGCTTCGGTATGCTCTCTCTTCAATCCGGAGAAAGCCCTTGAGGAATTCGATGAGGAGGCGATGAGAAAAGAGGATTACCCCAATGAAATCCCCTTATCCTACGCTTTCGTCACCTCGAACGCCTCCCTCGGCTTCCGGGAAAGCGGGATCTCCGTCCTCGACCCAAGAATCTCTTATTCGAAATTCAGTGGGGGAGCCTATTTCTTCAACCCGACCGATAAGGCGATTCAGACGAAGGCCTTTGTGGCGGGACGTCCGATCGAGATATCAATCGAGCCCCGTTCCTATCGCAAAGCCTAAAAGAAATCGATTTCCCAAAATTAGCCGAAAACATCAAAAAAGCCCGTCTACCAGGGAAAGAAAGCGGTTACTAAAAACCCTTGCAACCGCTTTCCTAGAAAAGTACAATAAAGGCAACTTCGTCCCTACGTTTTCTGTTTAGGCAAAAGCCCAATCCTCAAGCGATGGGCGGAAAGGAATGCGAAGAATGAAAGCAAATCTGAAAGTTCTCTCGCTCGCCGCTTTGGCGAGCCTGCTCGGAGTGGGGGCGGTCACCGCCTCTTCCGTCGGCATCAAGAACGCCCTCAACCTTGGCGCGGAGGAAGATAACCTCCGCTCCTTCACGATCACCGCCGAGGAGATCGGCAAGGCCCTCGGCGAGAGCAGCGCCGTTGCCAGAAAAGCCGCCAACTTCCAAGCCGGCGGGTTGGAGTTCCACATCAATAACGCCTATTACGCGGATGGACTCGTCAACGTCTCCGGCGGCGCCTTCTACAACGTCACCTTGGCCGGCTCTTCCGTGAATGCGGAGAAGCGCGTCGGCACCGGCTTCAAGAAAGTCCAGATCAACGGCTTCGACTCCAAAACGGGCGCCAATTCCTTCTGGAAAGGGGAATCGGACAATACACTGGAAAACCATCCTCTCGGCGCCGTGAAGGAAGATCAGAACATCGTCTTCGGCGGGACCGACAAGGTTTCCCGCGTGGAATTCGCCTTCGGAGCGGGCGAGGGCACTTACTTCAGCTCCGTCACCTATTTCTATTCCTGCGGCTACGCGACCCCCTCGATCACCGGGATTGAAGCCGACTCCTCCTCCATCGACGTCGGAGGCAAGGCGAACCTCACCGCCAAGACCGCCTACGCTAGCGATGCGGCCACCTATGCTTGGTCGGTCGACGATCCCACCATCGCCTCGATCTCCGGTAGCGGCGCAAGCGCCGTCCTCACCGGGCTCAAAGGCGGGGAAGTCACCGTCACCTGCGCCTTCGCCGAAGGGGAATACAAATCCTCCTCGACCTGCAAGATCAAAGTCAACGCCGCCGCGGCCGTGAAGAAAGACCTCGTCATGATCAACACCTCCAGCGTCGGCGGGGCGGGCGTCTTCGTGACCTTCAACCCCAAAGCCACCGGCATGACTTACGATAACGTCGCGAGCTACCTAAACACCGCTAACCTCGAGGTCACCGCCAAGGTCATCAAAGGCGAGCAGACGGTCCAATCCTTCCATTTC
>SFUB01000066.1 GCA_004561785.1 bacterium
GTCTTTTGCGGGGTTTTTGATTTGGGAATCTTCGTTTGGGGCGTGTGGCTTTATGCCAAAGGGAGACTTTCCGCCCGAAACGCATGCGTCTTGCTTGCCTTCATGGCCATGATCACTTCCATGTGCTATTCCTTCTCCACGCCCATATGGGATTACGGGCGGCATTGGAATCAGCATGATGATTATTACGCCAGCACCGGGGGCCAGTACCTTATGTCCGATGGCGTTTTGGATGGGGGGTCTGGCCACTTTGGATTGATCATGACTTTTTTCCGGACCGGAAGGGTTCCGGAGATTAAACTTAAGAACGGCGTTTATGACTTCTCCTTCTCCGCGGTTGGCGAACGCTACCAGCCCAAGACCTTCTACATGGTTACCGGTTGGTTCATGAGATGGAATTCTTGGTTCATCCGGGGGGCGGAGGGCAATGTCAATATCAATGGATATGACATGTCCAACACGGAATGGGCTCTGTTCGAGGCGAACCGGATTCTTTGGACCGCGCTCGTCTGGTTCTCCTACTACTACATCTATAAGGCCATGAAATCTCTTGGGCTCAAAGGCAAAGGGCTTGTGCTCGGGTTCGCCGTTATCGCTTTCTGCCCCATGTTTTATTTCTTCGCCAACTGGGATAACAACGATGGCATGAGCGCCTTCTTCGCCTTCGCCGCCTTGTACAGGGGCATTTCCTATTTCCGGAACAAGGATTGGAAATCCTGTTTGCTTTGCGCCTTGGACATCGGGCTATCCATGTCTTGCAAACTGGGCGGGGCGATCGTGGCTCTTGCGATCATCCCCATGCTGGTTTACGGCTTCGTTGAGAATGTCTTATCTTCGAAAGGCCAGCCCTTCGGCATCCGTTTGCCCTGGGTTCGGATGCTTTTCCAAGGCCTCTGCTTCGCTCTCATCGTCTTCCCCGTCGGCCTGTTCTGGCCCGTCTACAGCAAAATCCGCTTCGGACAGGATCTCTTCTTCTTCTCTGATGCGGCCAATCCCCGCCTATCCATCACGATGCCTTTGTGGCAGGCTTGCTTCCTTTGGCCGAACAAAGAGAGCTTCTGGTCGATCTTCGTCTACCACTTCCAATATCCGGAATGGAATCAAATCCAAGACGTCTCCTTGACGAGCAACGTCTTCAAAAAGGCCCTGTTCAACGAATATCAATGGGGGCACTCCTACATGCAATTGTCCTTCTTGTATGTCGCCGCCTTCCTCCTCGTCCTCTACGTTTTGGTTATGATCCCGGTTCGAATCGTATGCATGATGGCCACAAAGCAAGGCCCCCGCGATTGGAAACGCTTCACGATCATCGCCTCCGCATTGATTGCCAATTGGGGATGGCTCGTGTGGTTCATTTACAAATCCCCTTATACCTGCAACTGCGATATTCGCTATATTCCTACTTTTGTGCTCGGCTTTGGCGCCCTGCTTGGAACGGATGCGGAGTCTCCTTCTTTCCGAAACGAGAAGCTTCAAAAAATCTATGCCGCTTCTCAAATCGTTTTGGTCGCCGCCTTTGTTTTCGGGAGTGTTTTGGCCTACTTGACCGTGGCTGCCTGGTATGCTCCTTTGAAAGTCTGACGCGGCCTTGCTCTCCTTTGGATGGACTGCTCTTTGCCCATAAAGTTTCCTCAAAACGCCTTTTTGTAGTACCATCCCTGCTATGGACAAGATCGCCGTTTTGATTCCTGCTTATAACGAAGGCATCACCATCGCCAAAGTCGTGACTGACGCGAAGACTTATCTTCCCGAAGCCACGGTCTACGTCTATGACAACAACAGCACCGACAACACCGCCGAAGAGGCTTTGAAGGCCGGAGCCGTCGTTTTAAAGGAAACTAGACAAGGCAAAGGGAACGTCGTTCGGACCATGTTCCGCGACATCGAAGCCGAGGTTTATCTCATGGTCGACGGCGATGACACCTATGGGCTGGAAACCGCCCCTGAGATGGTCCGCCGCGTGCGGGAAGAGAATGTCGATATGGTCATCGGGGATCGCCTCTCCGGGGCTTACTACACCGAGAACAAGCGCCCCTTCCATAATTTCGGAAACGATTTGGTCCGTTTCCAGATCAACCGCCTTTTTCACGCGAACGTCAAAGACGTCATGACCGGATATCGGGCGTTTTCCTATCGCTTCGTCAAGACCTTCGCCATCTCTTCCAAAGGCTTTGAGATCGAGACCGAGATGACCGCCCACGCCGCGGACAGGAATTTGCTTCTGTCCACTTTGCCCATCACCTATCGAGACCGGCCCGAAGGCAGCTATTCCAAACTTCATACTTTCCGCGATGGGTTCAAAGTTTTGGCCACGCTCGGAGGATTGTTCCGCCGCTACCGCCCCATGGCCTTCTATTCGATCTGGGCGTTGCTGTTTTCGGGTTTAGGCATCGGCTTCTTCATCCCCGTGTTCATGGATTATCTCCAAACCGGAGAGGTGGCGCGCTTCCCAACGCTCATCGCCTGCTGCTTTTCGCTGCTCGTGGGGATCCTTTGCCTGTTCTGCGGATTCCTTTTCTCGACCCTCCGCCGCAAAGACAAAGACGATTTCGAACGCTCCTTGGTCTTAGCGGAGCACATTTTCCGTTCCAGCAAGTAAGACAAAGAAAAACGCCCGGGCATGCCGGGCGTCAGAAACTTTGCAGCGGCTTTTTCGATGGGGCGAATCTTAGAACGGATAGCTCAGGAAGGCCTCTTTGATTCGCATCAGCAAGCCGAAGCAAGAGCCATCCTTCATGCCGTCGAAGCTATCGAAGGAGAGACTGAGGCAGAGAAAGGCGGATAGGACGAGCACGCCGAAGGTGGCTCCGGCGACAAGGCTCCCCGCCTCGGTGGAGCGGGTCTTTTCGCGGAGCTGCAAGAGGCCGAAAACCCCCAGAATCGTTGCCAGATGGAAGTTCTCGATAAGGTAACGGGGGCAAACCCCGGCTTTGGAATAGGTCGTGAAGGCAAACAAGAAGAGGAACGCGGGAGAAAGGAAGCCCATGGCCTTCAAAGCGTTCCTGGAGTCGTTATAGAAGAGCAGCGGAAGGAGGACGGCCGCCCAGAACAAAGGAACCCCGAGCATCCCAAAGCAGCTCGACACATAAGGGGCGAGGGATGTGGTTTCGTAGTTATAACGTTGGATGGTGCAAGAGAGATAAGGAAAGGAGTTATAGTAAGCCCCTCCCTGAAGGAAGAAATGCTGGAACGAAGGCAAAATCTTGTCCCAGGCATAGGTGAGGTTCCTTTGATCAGTCACGTTCAGCTGATAGGATTGGCCGAATTCGAGGATGGAGTCGAAGCGGGCGTAGTTATAGACGCAAGCGAGGACCGCCCCCACCAGCAAGACGCCAAGCATCGGAGCAAAATCGATGATCTTGCGTTTGGCTCCAACCCCTTTCTCAAACAGGATGGCGAATAGGAATGGGGCGGTGATCAAAAGCCCTAAGAAGAGATTCGGCCTAGAAAAGATCAGGAAGACGAAGAACAACCCGGCGAAGGCCAGCTGGAGAGAGCGGAGTTTCTTCTCGCGGTACGCCCTAAGAACGAAGAAGAAGAACCAATCGAAGCACGCTAGGCCGTAGATGTCGGGGACATGATAGATCGCCTCGTGATAAACCCCGTCTTTCCAGGTGGCGGCCATGATCATCATGGAGGTGATCAAGCCTAGGCAAGAGAAGAAGATGTACTGGGGGTAATTCACCTTCTTTTGGATTAGGCGGAAGACCTCGAAAAGCAAGAAGAGAAACGCCGGGACCAAGAAAGCCATGCCGAGGATTTCAAGGCCGAATGCGGTCAACGCATAATGGCCGCCACTCAGGATATAGAACGGGAAGGAGGCGACGATCACGGGAAGGGGGCCGTAGTAGGAATAATATTTGCCGCCGTAGAAGGCATGGTCCCAATAATAGGAGACCTTAGCCGAACTTCGTTCCGCGGGGCTCCATGGGTTTTGGAGCGTCAGCAATTTGGGATCGACAGCAAGATCTAGATCGATCCTGCCCTTCCGGAAAGCGTCGAAGAGGGACACAAAGATATCCGTTTTTCCGGTGGAGGAACTTAGGTGGGCGTGCAGGTCTTCTTGCGAGATTGGATAAGGAGTCGCAAAAGAAGAGATGTCCGAGAAGATATAAAGCAAAGCGCCCAAAAGAAGCACGGTGCTTAAAGAGCCAAGGACCAGATAGGGCGCCTTGCCGGGCTCCATTTTTCCGACTTTCTTCGCGAAGGAAGGCAGGAAAGAGAAGAACGCGAAGCAGACCGCCAAGGAAGAAAACCGAAGCAAAGAAAAATGAAATTGAAGAGGGACGTTGAACGAAAGCGAAGAGAGAGTGGCTTTGGTATCCGCTCCGTAATAATTGGTCACGAAGGAAAAATCGATTCGGTAATAGCGGACATCCTCAAGCCCCGAGACCTCAAGGGACAAAACGGCGAAGTTATCGTTATTGTCGCTGAAGGTTTGAGAAGACAAAGAGGAATAATGGGCTCCGTCTAGGGAATAGAAGGTCTTCGCCGTTATGGTGGCTCCGCCACAAGAGGAGAAATCGAAAAAGACGTTGCGGACTTTTTGGCCTTCCTCGAAGGTGAAAGACAGCGAGGTTTCGTTCCGTATTTCGAGTTCGCCTTTTGCGTTCGTTTTCGCCGAACCGCTCACCAAGGAGGAACTCGCGGGATCCTCTAATGTGAAGCTGTTTGAAAGGGTTGGATAGGCTCTGAAATTGAAGGCGAAAGCCTCCGAAAGGAGGGTCAAGAAAATCAAAGAAGCGCAAACGACCTTCCTTTTTTCGGGCTTGCCCGCTTTCTTCGAGAACCATTCGGCGGGTTTGGCCCAAAGGAACAAGAGGGTCAAAAATAGGAACAGCCAAGAACCATTGAGCCAAGGGAACCTTGGGAAGGCAAACAAGAAAACGAGGGCGAGAATCAGGCCGAAAGCCAAGGGAAGGGAAAATAGAATCAAGTCGCTTTTGGCAAAGAACGGCTCTTTTTCCTTGGATTTGAACCTCCGCCAAAGGCGAAGGAGAAGATAGCCTAAATCCGCAGTCAGGGTTCCGATTAGCAACGATAGAAATGACATAACGGAATTATCGGCCTCCTCTTGTCTTAAGACAAGGGGGCCTCGTTTTGCCCCCTCCTCAACCCTTATTGGATGGCAAAAGCCGTTCGCAAAAATCATTTTGTGAGGGAACGCGAACGAGTTTTTGCCGCTTTTCATAAGCCCGCATCTCTTTTCGATGCCGAAGATGAAAAAGCAACGGAGTGTTTCTCCGCCCCAAACCTATGGGGTAGAATTAGCCCATTATGGAAATCAGTCAGTACCTATCATCTTCCCTCCATTTGGAGGAGCGTTACGTCGTCGCCGTTTTGAAAATGCTTGAAGAGGGATCCACGATCCCCTTCATCGCCCGCGACAAAAAAGAAGAGACGGGGAATATGTCCGACGTAACCCTTCGTTCCCTCGAAGAAGAGAGGAGTAAATTCGAGAAATTGGAAGAACGCCGAAAAACCGTTCTATCCAGCATCGAAGAACAAGGAAAATTGACTCCGGAACTGAAAGAAGAGATTCTCGCTTGCTCCACCCTGTCGATGCTTGAGACCCTCTATCGCCCCTATAAGCCAAAGAGGAAGACCCGGGGCAGCATCGCCAAAGAGAAGGGGCTTGAACCCCTTGCCCGCTACATCCAAGAGCAAAAGGGATCCTTGACGGAACTGAGCGAGAAGGCGAAGTCTCTCATCAACCCCGAAAAAGGCGTTAAGACCGTCGAAGAAGCCTTGCAGGGGGCGAAGGACATCCTCGCCGAGGAATTTAGCGACAACCCCGATTTCTATCTCTACGCGAAGACCTATATCCAAAAGTCCGGCAAGGTCGAAGCGAAAGAAACCAAAGAGGACGTGGATCAGAAATACCTGAACTATGCCTCCTTCTCCGTCCCTGTTTCGAAGATCAAACCCTATCAGACTCTCGCCATCAGCCGCGGCAAGAAAGAGAAGAAGCTGACGACCTCCTTTGCCTATGACCAAATCACCATCGAGAACCAGATGGCGAGGACCGTCATCGTGAGGAACAGCCCCTTCGAAGCGATCCTCCGCGAGACGATTGAGGACTCTTATAAACGCTTGCTTGGCCCCTCCGTCGAGAACGAGATCGCCAACGATCTCTTCGAGAAGGCCGAAGACCTCTCTTTGGCCCTGTTTTCCAAGAACCTCCACCAGCTGCTGCTGGGATCTCCCTTGAAGGGGAAGAAAATCCTCGGCTTCGATCCAGGCTATCGAAATGGCTGCAAATTGGCCCTCATCAACGAATCCGGGACGGTTTTGACGAGTTGCATCATTTATCCGACCGTGGGCAGAGAACGCGACGCGGAGCTGAAAATGATCGAGATTTACAAGAAATTCGGATATGACGCGATCGCGTTGGGGAATGGAACCGCCGGAAGGGAATCGGAAGAATTCCTCCGGGGATTCCTTGCCAAATACAAGCTTGATGGCGTCAGTATCACCATCGTCAATGAGTCTGGCGCCTCCGTCTATAGCGCCTCTCCTCTCGCCATTAAGGAATTCCCGAACATGGACATTGAGGAACGCTCTTCCGTCTCCCTTGCCAGACGTCTGCTGGATCCGATGGCGGAGCTTGTGAAGATTCCGCCGGAAGCGATTGGGGTCGGCCAGTATCAACACGACATGGATCAGACTCGTCTGAAGCAGACCCTCTCCGCCACCACGATGGACACGGTCAATGAAGTCGGAGTTTGGGTCAATACCGCTTCCGCCTCTTTGCTCAAATACGTTTCGGGCTTCAACGAGAAAACCGCGAACGCCTTGGTGAGCTATCGCGATGAGAACGGGCCCTTCAAGACGCGGAAGGACGTCATGAAGGTCAAAGGACTTGGCCCTAAGGCGTTCTTGGATGCCGCGGGTTTCCTTCGGATCGAAAACGAGAACCCCCTTGAGAAGACCGCCGTCCACCCGAAAGACTACGAGGCCACGGAGCAGCTGCTTCATGAACTTGGCTTGTCTTTAGAAGAACTCGGAAGCGAGAAAGCTTCCGCGCGGCTATCTTCGAATCTGGATATCCCCGCTTTGGCGAAACATCTTGGCTTAGGCGAATACACCCTCAAGGACATCATCGAAGAATTGAAGAAACCCGGCAGGGATCCTAGGGAAAAAGCGACCTCCGCCTCTCTTGATAGCAAAGTCAAGGACATCAAGGATCTAAGCGTCGGCATGGTGCTGAACGGGACCGTCAGGAACATCTCCGACTTTGGCGCATTCGTCGATATCGGCGTGCACCAAGATGGCTTGGTCCACATCTCCGAAATCGCCAATCGCTTCATCCGCCACCCCAGCGAAGTCCTCGCCATGGACCAAATCGTCCGGGTTAAAGTCATCGGGGTCGATCTGAACCGCAAACGGATCTCACTCTCGATCAAGCAGGTGAAAGAGGACGAAAGAAAATAAACAGGCGGCATGAAAAGGCCTCCTATCACTTGGGTTTTTGTAACGCAAAGCACCAGAGATAAGAATCCGCGGATTATTCCGCAAAACAACAACATTATTCCGAACCGACCAAGCAAGCCGCCGAGAAATGGCCGCTTCTATGACCTCCCCCCTTCCTCGGAATTCGGTCGCGATGTCCGAGGAGAGGAACCTCGAATTGCTTCCGGCGTTGCAGACATTCACATTTCCTTTGCGGAGCAATCCGTTCATGTTTTAAATTTGGAAAAAGTGGAACTGCTCCAAAATCTCGAAGCAGAAAACGGCAAAAGAAAACTCCCGCCCGGAAAGGTCAGGCGGGAGATTTTTCCAAGGATTACTTGGCGAGTTCTTTGTCTAGCTCGTAGAGGCCAAGTCCGCCGTTGGCACCGAACAGGTCGTACTTCTGGAGAAGATCGGTTGCGGATTTCTCTTCCTCGCCTTGTTCAGACACGTACCAGGACAGGAATTCCATAGTCTCAAGATCATCCTCGCTCCTGGCTTCGCGGTAGAGGGCGTGGATAAGGGCGGTGACTTCTTTCTCGTGCTTCACGAAGAAGAGCAAAGGATCCCGGAGGGAAACGAATTCCTCTTTAAGAGCCTTGATATCGCTGAGCTTAACGGCGATATCATGGTCCTGAAGGTATTCGGAGAGTTTCTCGGCGTGTTCGATTTCTTCCCTCGCCTGCTTCTCAAAGAAAGCATGGAAGCCAGATAGCCCTTTGGCGCGATAGAACTCGGCGACGGCGTAGTAGGAATAGGCAGAATAAAGTTCCCAATTGATCTGGGACTGGATGAGATTGGTAAGATTTTCTTTCATGGTTCAGAACCTCCTGATGCCTATAGTATAAGCGTTTTTTGAAATCGGGTTCCTTCCTGATGCTCAGAAATCGCATTGCGTTTTTTTCATTGACGAAGAATTTGCAACATCTAAAGACATTTGACCATTGACAAACGAAATAGACTCAGTAAACCGGTAAATATATATCGTTAATCAGGCAATAATTGATAAAATTCGAGAATACCGAGAGGTTTTGTACATATGGAAGAACACAATCAGCCGAAGATCATCGCGGTCTCTGGCAAAGGCGGGGTTGGGAAAACATCTTTGGCCGCCGTCATCGTGAAACTGCTCGTTTCCGCTTACCCGGGCAAAAAGATCCTCGCGATCGATGCCGATCCGGCGGTCGGACTGTCCACCGCTTTGGGGATCGATCCGGAGAAAACCGTCGACGACGTCCGCAAAGAGGCCATCGCCGCCGCCGGTGAAGGCAAAAACGCCGTCGTGGAGGTCCTTGGGAACGCCGAGTACTCCATCGAAGAGGCCATGGTGAGGGGAAACGGATTTACCTTCATCGCCATTGGGCGCCCGGAAGCCGCGGGATGCTACTGCAAAATCAACACGTATCTCAAAGACGTCATCTCCGCCTTGTCGTCCCATTTCGATTACGTCGTGATCGATGGGGAGGCCGGGATCGAGCAGGTCAACCGCCGCGTCATGGAAAAAGTCACTCACCTGCTTTTGGTTTCCGATCAAAGCAAAAAAGGACGCCAAGTGGTTCAGACCATCAAGTCGGTTGCCGACGAACTCGTCATGTACGAGAGGATCGGGATCATCGCCAACCGCTTGAGCGAAGAGGCGATGAAGGAAGATTTAGATTTCGGCGGCATCGAAGTCTTGGCCAAGATTCCCTTCGACGCCAAACTCAGCGAATATGACCTCAAAGGGGAGAACGTCTTCTTCATCCCCGACGATGCCCCAATCGTCCTTGGGGCCAAGAAGGCCTTGAAGAATATCGGGATCCTTTGATCCTAATATAAATAGGGAGATACACATGCGCGATTTAAAGCACATCTACTACTTCGAAAAGCTCCTGGAAAACTCCTATAACGACCTTATAGGGGAGGCCCAAGAGCAGGGCAGAAAGGCCATTGGCCACGTCTGCTACCAGATTCCGGAGCCGTTATTGAACCTTCCGGGCATCTTCTCCGTGAGGCTTCGCGCTCCGCGGACCACCTCCACCGAAATGGGCAATTACTATCTGACCCCCATTTTCTGCGAGGCCTGCCGCGCGATTCTGGAAAGGGCGCTTGAAGGGGGGTTCGACTTCCTCGACGGAATCATCGCCCCCGAGGCCTGCGCGATGATGAACCGCTGCGTGGAGAACATCGAGCATCTCAATTGCTGCACGAAGCCCCATTTCTTCGCAAGCTACGTCGATGTCCCGATGAAAAGCGACGAGACGACCCTCCGCCACTATGTCCTTCAGATGAAGGAGCACGTCCTGAAGCCGCTCTCAGAACATCTTGGAATCGATACTAGCGACGCCGCGATCCGCAAAGCGGTCGCCGAGCAGAATGAGGTTTCCGCCGTCCTGACCGAGATCGGCGATTACCGCAAAGACGAGCAGCCCCGCATCACCGGATATGAATTCGCCGTCCTCTGCCTCGCCTCCTACTGCTGCCCGAAGGATCTGATCCTCCCCAAACTCAAGGAAACCGCCGAAGAGCTCAAGACCAGGGTTCCCGAGCCCAAAGGCGCCTACCGTTGCCGCGTGGCGATGGTCGGAAGCGAGATCGACGATCCTCAACTCATCAAACTGGCCGAGGAATGCGGCCTGATCGTCGTCGCGGACCGCTATTGCTTTGGCTCCTTGCCGGGCAGGCAGGTCATCGAACTGAACGATGAGGAAGACGCCCTCACCCAGGTTTGCCGCTACTACATGACCTCAGGTCAGTGCCCCCGCTTCCTCAACACCAAGAAAGTCCAGGAGCGTCATGCTTATGTCGACCAAATCTGCAAAGACTATCACGCCGACGGCATCATCATCGAGCAGATCAAGTTCTGCGACTATTGGGGATATGGGCGCGCCTTCATGAACGCGGTCATGCAGCATGAATACGGCTACCACGTCCTCTCGATCGATCGCCCTTATAACGTTGGCCAATCCGGGCAGCTCCGCACTCGCATCCAAGCCTTCATCGAGGCCGTCGAGATCAAGAACATCCAAAAGGAGAAGGGAGAGTAACATGGGCGCCAAACTCAATTCCGTGAAGCTCGGGAAACTCAACAAGCCCGGCAAACGCACCGCGACCCGCCGCGAATGGCGCGGGTTCAAGGACACGATGTATGACTTCGGCCGCTGGCTCCACAACCTGATGGTCATGGCCAAGTTCATCATGAAGCCGACCACCCTCAAAGCCGCCTTCACTTACCGCTGGTTCTCCAACTACATGGCCGCCTTCGATTACATCGACAGGCATATCGAAGGGGTGCGCGGGCCGCAATTGCGCATCGCCCACATCGAATACGATTCGATCGTCGAGCACCTCACTCAGACGATGGACACCCTCTTCAAATGCGATAAGAGGATCGGCAACAAAAAGGGCAAATACGACGAGCTCAACAAAAAACTCGTCCTGATGGACGAAAATGGGATGATGGTCCTCGCGACCGGCTTCCCGAACCTCAAGTTCCTCTCCAAGGAAATCCCGGCGATCTATACCGGCTCCACCGTCGCCCAAGACGGCGTCCTGCATTACATCGAGGCGGCGGAGGAATTCCAGATCCCGAGCGACGTCTGCCCGATGCCCTGCGCCGAGCTAGGCTGCGCGATCGAGGAGGATTACCCGATCTGCGGTGCCTGCGCGGTCCATTGCAATACCACTTGCGACGGCTCTTTGATGGGCAACCAAATCGAAGACCGCCATGACCACATCCCCTCCTTCACGATGGCCGCTCCGATGCGCCATCAGCAGAAATCGGTCTTGGCCTATTCCCGGGATCAGATCGTCGAGGCCATCCACTTCATCGAAGAGCACACCGGCGAGAAGTGGGACTGGAACGCCTTCGCCAAGAACATGAAGACCTACAATGCCCAGAACGTTGAGTTCGAGCAGTGGATGGAAATCAACAAAACCCCCTATCCTCAGGTCGTCGGCAACAACATCATGCTTTACCGCGACGCCGAATACATGGTCATCTCCGGACGCGACGCGACCTTCCTCAAATTCGACCGTCAGATCACCGCTTTGGCCAAAGAAGGCTATAAGAATAAGGTCATGGCGGCGAAAGAAATCCGCCACCGCGCCTTGGTCTGGGGCGTCCACGCCCAGTATTACACCGCTTTCAACCAGTGGCTCGCCAACTGCTGGGGCGTCGTGACTCTCTGCGACATGCTGAGCTTCACCCTCACCAAGCCCATCAACTACGAAGACCATGAGCAGGCTTTGCTCGACATGGGTGAGTACAACATGAACATGATCATGCGCAACCACAGCAACGGCGGTTACGAAGTCGGGGTCGAGCAACTTTGGCAGTATTGCGAGGAATACCATGCGGACATGGTCCTCATGTATGAGCACATCGGCTGCAAATCGATGGCCGGCTACCACGGCCTCATCGAAGAAGAGGGTCGCAAGAGGGGCATCCACATCGTCTGGGTCTACCACGCGCTGATGAACCCCACCAAAGCCTCCAGGAAGGATATGAGGAACGACGTGAACCGCTATATGAAGACGGTTCTCCGCGAAGAGCCTCTGGATCCGACCTTAGTCGACTTCGACGATACGGTTCGTTGGTAACGAAAGAAAGGAATCATAAATATTATGAAATACTATGGCGGATGCGACGCGGGATCGACCTACACCAAATGCGTGATCCTCGATGAAACGGGGAAAATGGTCGCAAGCGTCACCCTGAAAAGCAAAATCAACACGGTCGAGAGCGCTCAACTCGCCCTCGATGAGGCCGTCAAGCAAGTCGAAGGGCTCAAAGACGCCAAAGAACTTGCCTATCTAGTCGGTACCGGATACGGCCGCAACAAGGTCCCCTTCGCCGATGAGAACATCTCCGAAATCTCCTGCCACGCGATGGGCGTCCACGTCGCCGACCCGAGCGTCACCTCGATCATCGACATCGGCGGGCAGGACGTCAAAGGCATCGCCATCGATCCCAAAGACGGCACGGTCATGAACTTCGCGATGAACGACAAGTGCTCCGCCGGGACCGGGCGTTTCTTCGAGGCCATGGCCAGAAGCTTCGAGATGGATCTCGATGATTTCTGCGCCCTCCCCCTGAAAGCCAAGAACATCATCCCGATCACCTCCCAGTGCACCGTCTTCGCCGAGAGCGAGGTCATCTCCCTCGTCGGGGAAGGCAAGCCGATGGAAGACATCGCCGCCGGGCTCATGACGAGCGTCGCCAAACGCTGCTTCGTCATGGCCAAGAAAGCCGGGGCAACCGACTGCATCGCCCTCACCGGCGGCTGCGCCAAAAACGTCGGCCTCAAGCAGGCGATCGAGAAGGTCCTCCACCTCAAAGTCAAAGACCTCCCGATCGATCCTCAGCTCATGGGCGCCCTCGGCGCGGCCGAATTCGCCCGTCAGAAAGGAGGGGCTAAGGCCTAAGCGTTATGGAATGGTGGGTCATTCTCCTCATCGTGCTCGGCTCAATCCTGGCCGCGGTGCTTCTCCTTTTCATCCTTCTCTTCCTCGTCTACATCTTCAACCTCGATAGCAAATTGCTCGCTCACGTCCAGAAGTGGCTTCAGCACTTCTATGACAAAAGGGAGAGGAACCGTCATCTCGAATGATGAAGGTCTACGACGAAGTCATTCAAACCGGTTCGGCCTTGCTGGGTGAAAAACCCGCAAGGCCTTTGCCGATTTGCCCGGGCTATCCTTTGGAAAAGGAGAAGGTTTTCGTTTTCCCGGAGGATTCCATCCTCGATTTGGGCGGGAGCAATCTCCCCTCCCCATACCTCATGGCTTACACCTCCTCCTCTAGGCTCGTGAAAGAAGACGCGGTCTACTTGATTGGGGAGGACATCCCGAATCTCAAAGGCCCTGTCCCTTACGCCCACATCAGTTTCCTCCGCTTTGAAGAAGAGGAAGCCAGCAAAGAGCAGGAACTCTATCGCCTCCTCCGGAACATCGAATACCAACGTTACAAACTCTATCCCGAGGGCTGCCTCATCCGCGTGAACACCAATCGGATGAGGGAAGGGGTGCTCGTCGGCAAGGACGCCTTCTCAAAAGGGATGGATTTCGCCAAACTCGGCTCCTTGTTCATGGACGCCTACAAAAAAGAGAAGCGGGTCCGGGCGGTCGTCCAATACTTCATCACGGACCCTTCCTTCCCTTTTGATAAGCTGGAGTCCTTGGCCAAACGCAGCGAAGGCATCACCGTCGCCCTCGATCACATCATGAAGAAACTCGCGATGGATTGCTCGACCTGCGAATTCAAAGGCATCTGCGATGAAATCGAAGGGATGAGGGAAGTCCATAAGAAAGAAGCCCAATAAGGTTTAGAATGGGCGAGCATGGAAAAACGCTTCCTTTACCTTACCCCGGATGGGTTCGATAACCTTGAGCTCCTTTGCGACTTTGAAGGCGTCGTCGGAATCCGCTTTTCGTCTATCAACGAGCAAGAGCGGTCTTCTGACGACCCTTCTTTTCTCTTGGCTAAGAACTTTCTGGACGCTTATTTCGCTGCGCGTCCTCTTCCTTTTTGCCCCTTCTTTTTGAAAGGGATTACCCCCTTCCAAAAGAAGGTGTATGAGGAAGCCCAAAGGATTCCTTTTGGCAAGTTATGCACCTACGGGGAACTGAGCCATCGGATCGAGTCTAGAATCGGCTCAGGATTCGTCTCTCCCCGCGCGGTGGGGCAAGCGTTGAAGAGGAATCCCATCTTGCTTTGGATCCCTTGCCACCGGATCATCCCTGCGGATGGGTCTTTAGGAGGATTCGCGGGAGGGGTCAAGAACAAAGAGGCTTTGCTTCGCTTTGAAAAGGAATATGCGGGAGGATGCGGCCATGAGAATTGAAAATGAGGAGCTGCTCGTCGAGATCAACCCCTTGGGAGGGGCTCTGTCGAGGATCTATGACAAAAAAGAAGGAAAAGAGATCCTTTATGACGGCAAAGGGGCGTGGATGAAAACCGACCTCATTCTTTTCCCCGTCATCGGGGCGAACAACGTCTATTCCTTGAACGGGGAGCAATACCGCATCCCTTGGAAACACGGCTTCGCCCAACACGCCCTTTTTGAAACGGAGATTCTGTCTGAGGCGTCCTTGGTTTTGTCGCTTCAAGGCCACGGAGAAAAGGAAAGCGGATACCCCTTCCCCTTCTTTTTGAAATTGGAGTACTCCTTGAAGGGGCGCGAATTGCTTCGAAAAACAGAGATCAAAGGGCAAGATCTGACGTTTCAATTCGGCTTGCATCCCGCATTCCGAACGGATTTCTCTTCTTGTCTACTGGAGGTTGAAGAAGGGACGGACTTGTTCGT
>SFUB01000004.1 GCA_004561785.1 bacterium
TTATGATTCTCAAAGAATCGACGTCAAGTGTTCGTTGTCTATCTGTCTAGTTTTCAAAGATCAGCCGCGCCGGGGCCCTGCCCCGCCCGGTCTCCCGGGGCGCGCGTGCCAGGGAATTCTACGCCTTGGGGTCTCCCGGGTCAACCCCGGAATCTCCCTTTCGTCGGGCTCCCTCGCCCGGCACCCCATCGGTCTCCCGTGGCGTGCGTGTTGTATACTACTCCCCGATTCATGGGTCCGCAAGAGGTAAATTGAAGATTTTTGCAAATTTTCTTAATACCCGTTTTGCCGTCTTTCCTTGGTTTCTCTGAGGACAAAGAAAACGCGCCCGGCAAGCGGACGCGTTTCGTTGGATCTCACGATCAATACACATCCCCAGCCGGGGCGGGGGAAGCGGGCTTCTCTTCTTTGAGCTCGGTCACCGCGGCTTCGGTGGTCACGAACAAAGCGGAGATCGAAGAGGCGTTGAGGATGGCGCTGCGAGTGACTTTGGTCGGGTCGACGATGCCTTTCTCGAACATATTGACCCAGACTCCGTTCTTCGCATCGAAGCCCCAATCTTCTTTCTGCTCCTTCTGCTTCTCGACGATCTCGTCGGCTTCGTAGCCGGCGTTCTCGGCGATCTGGCGAATCGGGGCATAAAGGGACTCGATGACGGCGTCGATGCCGCGTTGGACATCCAGATTGCTGTCTTTGAGGGTCTTCTTGAGGTCCTTGTAGACTTCGGCGAGAGCCGCGCCTCCACCGACGACGATGCCTTCGCTGACGGCCGCCTTGGTGGCGTTGAGGGCGTCTTCGATACGGAGTTTCTTCTCTTTGAGCTCGCTCTCGGTGAGCGCGCCGACTTTGAGCACGGCGACGCCATCGGAGAGTTTCGCGATCCTCTTGGCAAGAGCCTTCTTATCGTATTCGGAGGTAGCGTCGTTATATTGGCCTTGCAAATCGGCAACGCGGCTAGCTAGGGCGGCTTTGTCGCCTTCTCCTCCGATGAGGGTGGTCTTGTCCTTGCGGATGATGGCTTTCTTCACTTTGCCGAGGTCATCGATGGTGATGTCTTTGAGCTCCATCGAAAGATCCTTGGAGAAGAAGCGGGCGCCGGTGACGGTTGCGATGTCCTGGAGGGCATTCTTCTGGGCGTCGCCGAATTCCGGAGCTTTGACGGCAACGACGTTGAAGGTGCCGCGCAGCTTGTTGACGATGAGGGTGCTCGTGACATCGGCGTCGAGGTCGTCGGCGATGATGAGCAAAGGTTTATGGGCGTCGACGACGGACTGAAGCATGGGGACGATATCGTTGATGTTGCTGACTTTCTGATCGGTAACCATCACGAGGGCGTCATCAAGTTCGGCCACCATCTTCTCGCGATCGGAGACCATATAGGGGGAGACGTATCCTTTGTCGAATTCCATGCCCTCGGTCACGGCGAGCTCGTCTTCGACTCCTTTGGAATCATCGACGGAAATGACGCCGTTCTTGCCAACTTTCTTCATGGCCTCGGCGATGAGAGCGCCGATGGCGGGGTCGCCGCTAGAGATGGTGGCAACGGATTCGATGTCCTCGTTGGTGTTGATCGGATGGCTCTTTTTGAGCAGATCCTCAGCGACCGCTTTTCCGGCTTTCTCGATGCCTTGGCGGACTAAGACGGGGTTGGACCCCTTCTCCACGGCGGCGATGCCACGATGGATCATGGACTGGGCGAGCAAAGTCGCAGTGGTCGTGCCGTCGCCGGCGAGATCATTGGTTTTGTTGGCGACTTCGTAGACGAGTTTCGCGCCCATATTGGCGTATCCGTCCTTGAGTTCCATCTCCTTGGCGATGGTGACGCCGTCGTTGGTGATGAGGGGCGAGCCGTATCCTTTGTCCAGAACGACGTTGCGGCCTTTCGGGCCGAGGGTCAATTTGACCGTGTCGGCGAGGGTGTCGACGCCCTCAAGCATTCTGTCGCGGGCTTCTTTGCCGAAGCGAATTTCTTTTGCCATGGTGTTATCTCCTTATTATCTATATAGATATATAGTCCTCATTCAAGGACGGCGAGGATGTCCTCGTTCTTCAGAAGGAGGTACTTATGGCCTTCTTCCTCATAATCGGTCCCGCTGTATTCGCGGTAGATGACCTTTTCTCCCGTTTTGACGGAGATCGGGAGCAATTCTCCTTTCTCATTCCGTTTCCCGGGGCCGACAGCGATGACGGTAGCGACGTTGCCCTGCTTCTTCTCGGAAGTAAGGACGATCGATCCGACTTTCTTTTCGCTGGGGACTTTCTCCAGCACAACGTAATCTGACAACGGTTTGATCATTGTTTCATTCCTCCAAATGTCGCCTTTATGTTAGTGCACTTTTTGGCACTGTCAAGTGGTGAGTGCTAATTTTTTTCGCCGCGTAAATCTACGAAAAAAAGGAGCGCCGTCGGCTGCTCCTTTCTTTGCTTTTCAGCGGCGGATGGTAGATTGGCCCTCCACGAAGTGGGCCTCGAACTTTGATTGTTTGTCGACGAGGTTTTGATTCATCAGGTCGGTGAGCATGTACATCGCCCTCTTTCCGACCTCGGCCATGTCGATGTGCATGGCGGTGAGGGTCGGACGAACGATGTTCGCGTATTTGGTGCCAACGAGGGAAACCACTTCGACGTCCTCCGGGACGCGGAGGCCCGAGTCGGTGGCCGCGTTCTCGACCGCCGCGGCGATGGAGTCGCGATAGGCGATGAGATAGGCGCTCTTGTGGGTTTCGAAGTATTCGCGGAAATCGGCGTAGGTATGGGTGTAGGAATCGTCGCAGTTGATGACGTTGTATTCCTGACCGAGGTTCTTGTGGGTCTCGATGAACGTCTTTTCGCAGCGGTTGAGCAGACGCCCGGCGTTATGGACGTGGAGGAAGGTCATGACCTTGTCCCCGCCTTTTTGGTAATAGCTCTCGATCATCTTCTTGAGCTCGGCGTCGTAGCTGAAGGAGATGTTGCCGACTTTGTCGCCGGAGAGTTTGTTGTCGATGACGATGCTCGGGACGTTATAGGAAGCGATCTTCTTGACGTCTTCCGGACCGAGTTGGTCGTCGAAGATGATGGCTCCATCGACGTGGGCGGTGATGACCTTCTCGATCATGGAGAGGGCTTCTTCCCTGGAATGGGAGGTGGCGAACAAAGTAAGGAGGAAACCCTTCTCTTTCGCAACCTCGGTGATGCCGTTGAGAAGATTGGCGATGTAGACGTAGTTCGCGCTGGGAATCACGACGCCGATGTTGGTTGAGCGGTTGGTGGCCAAGGCCTGGGCGAGTCCAGAGGGCTTGTATCCGAGGGCCTGGATGGTGTCTTCCACTTTCTTCCTCGTGGTGGGAGTGACCGACCCCTGCTTGTTGATGACGCGGGAAACGGTGGCCAAAGAAACCCCCGCGGCCTGGGCAACCTGATAAATGGTTACGCGATCTTTTAGGTTCTGCATGATATGCCTCCTGAAGTCCCTTTCATTATCCCTTTTCTTTGAAAAGAAAACAACTCAAGTTTTCACGAAAAATATGTAAATATTTTCATCAAATTCGAAAGGAAGCGCTTTCTTCGGATTTTAGGCGGGCTTTTGAGATTGTGGAAGCAATAAAGAGAGGACCGTGCTCGAGTTATGATAATTTCTTTTCAAGCCTTCCAGGCAAGAAAAAGCCCCCTTCCGGGGGCGAATATTCAGCGGAGGAAGAAATCTTTTCCGGGTTCCCCTTCTTCTACGAGGAAGGCGGCTTTGTCCTCTTCCCCGAGGCAAAGGTCCTTCTCCGAGCAGATTTCGCAATCGAGGGGGATGTTCCTTTCGGAATGGGCGAGGAATTCGGTCCCGTCGCGCCTAAGGCAATGGTCCAAGGCGACCACGATCTTGCTCCCGATTTCCAAGTTGGAATAGCGGGTCACCGTATCGATTCTCCCCCCTCCCAAATTGAGGTGGACAATTCTCTTCTTCTCGTCGAGGGGATGCTCTTCCAAGCCGATCACTTCGGCGATCGAATACAAAGAGGATGCGAGAAGCGGAAGCTCTTCCTCTCCGGCGTTGTCGAGCATGTGGTTGAGAGGGGCGAGGAACTCCTCCGAGGCCACCGGGATCATGCCTTCGGCCTTGATCTTCATCGTGGCGGAGATGTTCAGAAAGTTGATCCCAACCCGTTCCTTCCCGTGATAAAGCGAAGCGACGTCGCCGACTTTATGGACGGAGTCAGGATAAGAAGACGGGTTGATGACGCAATAGAGGACATCCCCTCCGGTTTTGCGGTTGTAATAGAAACGGTACATGCGATTGCCTCCTGTCATTTCTTTTTGAGGATGAGACGATGGATCTTGACGCCTTGGGAACGGAAGTTGCGTTCGTATTCGCTCATGGCATCGTTCTCTTCGTCGAAGAGGTAGTCCTCGGTTTTATAAACGACGTCCAGCCCCGCCGCTTCGGCTTGTTCCAAAGTGAATTCGTAAAGGCTCACGCTATCGGTTTTGACGACGATCGATCCGCCCTCCTTGAGCAAAGACGCCATTTTCTGAAGGCGTTCCTTGGTGGTCAGCCTTCTTTTCCAATGCTTCTTCTTCGGCCAGGGGTCGGAGAAATTCAGGAAGACGGAGTCGAAGCGGAGCTCTTTCATCTCCTCATAAGCATCGTCGAAGTCTTTGCCGTAGAGGCGGATGTTGGAAAGGCCCTTCTCCAAAACCTTCTTCCCGGCGGTCCCGAGAACGGAGATCTCTCTTTCCAAAGCGAGGTAATGGCCTTCCTTTTTCATAGCCATCCCGATCACGAAATCGCCCTTCCCGGCGCCGATCTCAAGGAAGAGTCTGCCGGTTTGGAAGAAGGGGTCGGAGGGGTCGACCTTCTTCAGGGAGAATTCGCCATGCTCCTCTAAGAACGGGGCGGCCCACTTCTTATGACGGGCTCTCACTTCTTCAACTGCCCCAAAGAGTAAATCGCGTCGGCGTAGATCGCGATTTGCTTGTAGAGGTCCTCAAGGTAGATGTATTCGTTGGGGGAATGGATGTCGCCGGGGTGCTCCTTGAAAGCGGAGCCATAGGCGACGCAGTTCTTGGCTTCTTTGGCGTAGGTGCCCCCACCGATGGCGAAGGGTTTATCGAAGAATTTCCAGGTCATGCGCTTATAGGATTTCATGAGGGTCGAGACCAAAGGGCTCTTCTGGTCGAAGAGGAGGACCCCATCTTCGGAAAGCACGTTGACCGTGGTCTCCGTCGCGTCTTCGAAGTTTTCTAAGGCCTTCTTGGGATCCGCGTTCTCGCCGAAGCGGTAGTCGATGCTGCTGGAGAAGACGTGCTTGTTGCTTTCGTAATTGAGGATCCCGAAATTCCAAGTGGATTCGCCGAAGATGTCGCTGCGGCAATCGCCGCGGAAAAGCTTCCCGGTTGGGTCCTTAAGGAGATCGGATAGCTTCTTCAGGAAGGGGATCTTGTAGAAGGAGCCAAGGAAATCGAAGGCGAGCAAAGCCGCATTGACGCCTTTTTCGGGGGTGGATCCATGCGCGGATTTCCCTTTGAAGGTGAGGATGAGGATCTCCCCGGCCGCGGAGACGTCCACGGACGCATTGCCTTTCAGGGCGTCCTCTAGTTTTTTGTCCTTGGGAAGGGTCACCACGAAGGAGTCGCAGACGGCGTTGGAGACGCTGCCGCCGCTCATGGCGATGATCGGGCTAAGGTCGACGAGTTTGGTGCAAACCGCGCGAACGATGCCTTTTTCCCCGTAGATCAAAGGGAAGTCGGCGTCCGGGGTGAAACCGTAATCCGTGGGCTTTTTGCCGAGTTTTCCAAAATAAGACTGAAGACAGCTGGAACCGCGTTCCTCATCGCCGCCGGCGACGAGGCGGACCTTGAATCCTTTGATGAAGCCGTTGTCTTTGAGCAATTTGCAGGCCATCAAAGCAGCGACCAAGGGCCCCTTGTCATCGCTCGTCCCGCGGGAAATCATCTTGGCTTCCTTTCCTTCGCCGACGATTTTGGCGGAGAAAGGGGGATAATCCCATTTCCCGGTCGCGGGGACGACGTCGGCATGGGCGTAGATTCCGATCTCGGGCCCTTCGCCTTCGCCGAAGGAAAGCTCGGTGCAATAGCCTTTGCAGGTATCCACTTTGAATCCATAATCCTTGCCTTTGAGGGCGAGGAAGGACAAAGCGGATTGGACCCCTTTCCCAAAGGGGGCGTTCTCAGAGACGGAAGAAGCGTCGTAGACGGATTGCTTTTTCACCAAATCGGCGAGCACAGAAAGGGCTTCCTTCTCATATCCCTTGCTGAGCTTTTTGAAATTAGGCATCGATGTTCACTCCCATGGATTTTCCTCCGGAAAACCGTAACGGACAAAGTATAAAACAAGATTGGGGCAAAAGCACCGATAGGCGGGAAAATCTTCTGAAAATAGAGGAGCCTCAGGCTTCTTCCGCCTTTTCGAGGATCAAGGTTTTCTCCGCGTCCACCAAATAGGTTCCGCAGACGTAATCGCTCAGGTTCTGACGGTCTTTCCGGAAGACGGCGAAAGCCCCGCTCAAACAAAAGGGGATGCCAAAGGAAAACAAAGAGGCCACCCCAATCAAAAAATAAGAAAACAGGAAACGCAGAACAAAGCGCGAGGCATCGGGGGAAAGCCCTCTGGCGTCAACGTAAGCAAGGCGGGTCAAACGCATGCCCAGAGTCTTCTTCCCGCGATGAAGAAGGAAGGGAACCAAACAAAAAAGGATCCCGAAGGAAAGGGAAAAGGCAATTAGAAACGTGGCGGCATATCCGATCAGGATGGTCCTTCTAGCCCGCAAATACCCGCTTTTTTTGCTTAAATCCCCCACCGCTTTCGTTTCGAGGATCTCCGAATAGGAGGCAAAATATGCCTCATCGTAATAGGGGTCCATCAAAAGGCGTTCTCCTTCTTCCGAGAACAATGGCGAATCTCCTTCTTTGAATTCGGGGAAGAAAGAAAGCAGGCGTTCACGCCCCTTCCCTTCGAACTCGTCTTTCAGGTAGACCGTGTAGCAATAGAGCAAAGCGGAAGAAACCTTCTCGCTTTTTTGATTGAAGGAAAGCTCCTCGTCGTTTTTAAGAAGGGAGGGCAAAGTCGCCACGCCCCCATCCTTTTCTTTGTAAAGGCGGCTGTCCAATTGGATCTCCTTCCGCGAAGAGGTGGGCTCAAGGTAGGCGGGGCTCGAAAAATAAACGGGATAGGCCCCCGCGCAAAGAAGGGCGGTCAGCAAAAGGAAGGAAAAGAAATCGAAAAGGGCGCTTGAGAAAACCCGGTGGAACGCCGGGGTTGAATAGATGAGCTCTTTCTCCATCATCCCTCCCTGCCATCCACGCTTTTGGCTTTGAAGAGGAACTCAGAGAGGCTGCTTTGATGCTTCAAATAAAAGCAGCCGAAGTAATCTAGAAGCACCAGAATCAACGAGGCGAGGAAAAAGGCAAGCAAAGAGAACGGCCCGATGAGGGGTCTCACAAAGAGGTCCACCGCCCCACCTCCGTAGTACAAAAAAGGCAGGAAGGAAGGAATCAAGGAGGTCTCAAGGCAAAGCAATAGAGAACGAAGCAATTTCCCATGCCACGGCACGAGGGTGCCGTCGTTCTTGATGAGGGGGCAATGCAAGATCCTCCGCCCCAAGGTCTGCTTCTCTTTCACGAGATAGGAGAGGGCGAAGAAATAAAGGAGGCAGCTGAGCAAATGGCAAAGGAAAGCCTCTCCTATTTTGAAGCGGTAGATGGCGTCGCGGCAGGTTTCGTAGGAAGCGAAAAGAGAACGGTAAGGCAAGGAGTGGGCCTGAAGGTCTTTCGACACGTCGGCGCAAAGGCTTTCGTAAGAGTTGGTCAGGATGTCCGCGTTCGTTTTTCCGGGAAGATAGGAAGGCTGACGGAAATATTCGTCCAAAGACAATGCGATGTTTTCCTGAAGCAAAGGATACCCTCCCCCCTCCTCGAAAAACCCAGAGGAGAAATAAGAAAGATAGGTGGATTTCCCCGAGAAGGAAAGATCGTCGAAGCCATTCGCGTGCCCGGGTTTGTAGGAAGCGAGATAGTAATAGGCCCGATCAGCCTTATCGGAGTATTCCTCGACGCCGGCATAATAAAGCCCCGAGATTTCATGGCCATGGGCGCTTAAAGACGCACGGGTCGATCCTTTCAGGAATTTCTCAGCCCTCGATGCATAGGACAATAGGCCGGATTGGCCGTCGCTTTCCCCCGCGCCGGACTCCAAAACCAAGGCGGCGATGTCCGCGCTTAAAGAAGAAGCTTCTTTGGACGGGGATGCATAAAGAGGGATGGAGAAATCGAAGAACCCCGCGATCATGAAGCAAAAAAGGCTGAGAATTCCGACCAACGCCCCCTCCAAAACCGAGAAGGCGAAGCGTCTCCCTTTCTTTAAGGGAGGATTAAGGGAATATCGGCTTATAACTGGGCGAGCCATTTGCCGATGTCCTCGTATTCATCCACCCAGACCACGATCAGATCGAACGAGAAGAAATAGGCCGAGATATCCCGGAACACGGACGGGCGGAAGCCGCGCTCCTTCTTCATGAAGATGAAGTTGAACTTCAGATAGTTGGAAGCGAGTTCGAGCAAACGCTTCATGTCCGGGTCGGTCAAAGAGATGCCAATGAAAAGGCAGGCGTTGAATTTGAAGTCGTGGAGTTGCTTCGCGATGTTCCAGGAATAGGGGTTGTTATAAAGCGAGAAATAATCGCTTTCCCCGAAAACAAGGGAGGACGTGAAGCGTTTTTGATCGTAACGCTCATAAGGCAAAAGGCCATGGACGTGGTAGATCGAGGTGACGGCCTGTTTGACGGCGAAGCTCGTGTCGTCGTAGATCGTGCAATAGAGGAGTCCCCGCTTCTTCAGGAGATATTCCAAATTGGTGTCGTAGTTATAGGTGATGACGGAGGTCCCCCGATGGGACTCCAGGAAATCGACGCATTTATAGAGGGTGCTATCGGGATCCGAGAAGGATTTCGCCTCCTTGAACTCATAAAGCTCCTCGCCGAGGCGACGATAAAGCTCGTCCCCATTTTGTTTCATCAAAGAAGGGGAGGTGAAAAGCTCCTCGCCGACGTAGCGCTTCATTTCAGCGGCTTTCTCTGAGTTCCCGCGGTAGAAGGCTTCGCTCAAAGCGGAGATAAGGCCATTCCAGTCCTTGGCCCCGTAGTCTTTGTTGATGCCGGCGCCCATGACCAGATCGATGGGCAGTTTGCCCGTGTAGAAACGCATGAGCCAAAGCAAAAACGAGGAGGCCGATTCGTTATGGCCCTTCATGGAATTAAGGCGGTCTAAGAGGGAGGAATATTGAGCTTGCTGGCTCTCCTTGAGGTTCGCTTCGATCGCTTTGCCCTCCATGAAGCCAAGCGCGCAGAAAGAACTCCCATCGAAATAAACGTTGAGGCCGGCCTTGGGATGGAAGAGGTCGTATTCCTTGTCAAGGGAGGGGACGCGGACGAAATTGACGTTTCCCATCTCATCAAGCGATTCGAGGTTCACCCCATGTTTGCTGGGATGAATATGGACGGTGTACTTATGGATGTGCCCCTTTTTGGAGGTGACGATCGCTTTATAATCGCAGCTCGGGTCGAAATGGAAGCCGAAACTGCGGAGGACAACGCCGTCATAATTCACGTCGTTGAGGTAATAAAGGCAAAGCAAAACAAGAAGGCATTTCTTCTTGAAGAGATAGTCTTCTCGTGTAGCTTCCGTGATCATTGTCTACTCCTTTTCGGAACGGATTCGTCTCATCTTCCTTTCGGAGAGGATCCAGGCAAGAACTCCCCAAACGAGGCAGACGGCCCCGGAGGAGAGAAACAGGATGCAGGTGACGAATTCCAAACTCCCCGGGACGAACACCCGTTCGCGAAGGAAATTGTAACGGAACGAAAGGACGAAGAAAACCGCGCCCAAAATCAAGCCGAGGATTCCCAAAACGAAAAGACAAAGCGCGTTGTCGCGTTTCTTCCTTTGCTTCAGCAACCTCACCTCCGCGCGTTCCTCCCCCGCTTGAAGGCGGGGGGAGGAGGCGGAAGGGAGGCCGTCATTGGGATTGGGACGGCCTTGCTTAGTCATGATTAGTCGACCGTGGCTTGATAGGCTTTGGCAAATTCGCTGTCGACGAGGGCTTCGATCTCAGAGTCGCTCTTCGCGGTTTTGTCGCTGAAGACGTTGGTGATGAGGCCGGAGACGGCGGAGCGGAGCTTGCTCGAGTATTTGTTGACGGGAGACATGAAGAGTTCATTGTTCTCAGCGTAGGAGGCGTTGAGGTTCAGGACCTGGCCGTTATAGGCGCTGCGCTTCTCGGCTTTGGAGGAGGAAGCGACGATGCCGGCGGCGGCCGCGTCAAGGCTCGCCTTCAAGGATTCGGTCTCGTAGGAGGATTTGCGGATCGGGCAATAGTCGGTCTCGATGGAGAGTTTGGCAAAGTTGTCCCTGTCGTTGATGAAATCGTAGAAGAGGAGGGAAGCGGCCTCTTCCTGCTTGTTGCTCTTGCGGAAGAAAGCCATCGAGCCGCCCTGGGAGGTGGCTTTGACGGTGGAAGAAGCGTTCCACTTCGGGAGTTTGGTGTAATCGACGGCATAGCCATCTCCAGCCATCCAGGCGGAACCGCGGGTGGTGGCGATGATCATGAAGCATTTCCCTTCGGCGAAGAGGGTGGACGGATAGGCGTGGTATCCATTGGCCTCATCGGTGAAATAGAGGTTGTTGGAAACGCAGAGCAGGCCTTCGTTGTTCCATTTCTTGAGCTGGACGACGGCCTTTTTGGCATCGGCGTTGTTGAAGAGAACGCCTTCGCTGGCGGAGTCGACGGAGGCAACGTAGGGGATGCCGGCGCTTTCCATGACGGTGAAGAAGAGGTTCTCCGGGGTTTCGTAGATAAGAGGGACGGCGGTGAAATAGCCGTTGTCATTGGTTTGGGTCGCGAAAACCTCAGGATAATCGTTCTTCATCTTGCGGGCGATGTCCATCATGTCGGCGAAGGTCTCGGGGTGGGCGTAGGCTTGCTTGGTTGATCCCGCGACGGGGGCCGGATAATTGCCGGCTTCTTCGCCGGCTTTCTGGCCAGCAGTGGCCGCGAAAACGTCCTTGTTCACCATGAGCGATTCGGTGGATTTGCCGAAGGGCAAAGTGTAGTAGGCTTTTCCGCCGTACTGCTGCTTCTCGGCGTCGAGGTAGTTCTTGTTGATGTCGGGGTCTTTCTCCATGGCCTCGCCTTTCTTGGTGACGTCGACGAGATATTCCTGCCAGTTGTAGGCGTAGGTGCCATAGGTGATGGCGAGGTTCGGGGTGTTGCCATCGCGGATGCCTTGATTGATCGTGGTCGAAATGGCGGCGTAGTTGCGGAAGGCGCGGGTCTCGACGTGGATGTTGGGATATTTGACATTGAAGGCGGCGATCATGTCCTTCATGTAGTAATAGGCGCGGTAATTGCTGTCGTCGCTAGGATCATTGGGCGTGGGATCCTCGGCATAGTTGTTCCAGAAGGAGATGGTCACCTCACTGGAGCCGTCGTATTCGGGGAGGTCGGAGTGAGAGGGGCCGTCGTTGCCGCCGCAGCTAGCGAGAGCGGAAGCCGCGACGAAGGCCAAAGCCAAGGCGGAAGCGTGTTTGGTGAATTTCATGAATCTAAGTTCTCCTTTCAATCATTCAGCAACGTGTTTCATTTTACCACAATCCGCCCTACCCTTTGATTCCGGCGCGCCCGGTGCCGGTCATGATGTATTTGCGGAAAGCGATAAACAAAAGAAGGATCGGCAAAACCGTCAAAACGGAAGAGGTCATCTGCCAGGCGGTGTTGGTGATCATCGCCCCAGAAGGCCCGGCGAATTGAAGGGCGTTTCCGCGGATGATGACCGAGATGACGTTATAGGAATCGTTTGAGACCGAGATGGAGGGCCAAACGTAGGAGTTCCAAGAGGAGATGAAGGAAAGAATGGTGATGGTGATCAAGGTGGGCATCGCCAAAGGAACAAGGACTTTCCAGAGATACTGCCAATCGGATTTGCCGTCGATCCGGGCGGCCAAGTAAAGCTCGTTGGGGATCTGACGGAAGGTCTGTCGAAGCAAGAAGATGTAGAAGGCGCTCGAGATGAGGGGCAGGACCATCGTAAGAATGGCTTGGAAATAGGTCTGGTGGCTTGAGATGAGATCAAGGCTCGAGAAGGTCGAGTAATTGGTGATCGCAAGCATCTCGCCCGGGATCATCATCGAGGCCAAAACCAGCATGAAGAGGAAATCCCGACCTTTGAAGTGGAGCTTAGCAAAGGCAAACGAGGCGAGGATGGTCGTGAGCAATTGCAGAACCGTCGTCGAGACGGCCACGAGCAAGGTTGTGCCGACATGGGAGAGGAACTGCAGCCGGGTCCAGGTCTCCGTGTAGTTGTTGATGAAGTTCTCCCCCATCGTCGCGAAGGAGAAGAAGAACGAGCCCGTGGAGACCTCCTCGTAGCTCATGAAGCTCGCGGCGATCATGTAATAGAAAGGGAAAAGGCAAAGCAAGGCGGCGGCGGAGAGGAAGAGATAGACGAAGACGGAGGAAAGGATGGCTTTGGCGCGGTCGCGCTTGCCCTCCTTGATCGAGTTCCTTCCTTTGCTGGAGGCGGGAACCAAGACCAATTTCGTGGAGATGGAGGATGGCTTGTTCATATCAGTACACCACCCTTTTCTTGGATATCTGCAGCTCAAGGAGCGTGAAAATCAAAACGACGAGGAGCAGGATGACCGCGGCGGCGGAGGCAAACTGGGCGACTTTATTGGAAGCCCCCATGTTCCCGTTCATGGCATCCATGATGTAATAGACGATCGTGTAGAGATCGTGGGTGTTCGGGTCGCTGCTATAGCTGCGTCCGATGAGACCAACCACGGAGGAATATTCTTTGAAGGCCGTGATGAAGGAAGTGACCGTGATATAGAGGATCTGCGGAGAAAGAAGGGGGACGGTGATTTTCAGATTGGTCTTCATTTTGGAGGCCCCGTCGACCCGCGCGGCGTCGTAATACTGTTGGTCAATGCCTTGGAGGCCCGAAAGGAAGATGAGGATCTTGTAGGGCAAAGCGGTCCAGATGATATAAAGGCAAAGCACGAACATGCAGCTCCCCCAAGTCGAGGAGGAGGGATCTAGCCATGGGGTATCCAAATGGAACAGGGCATTTACGACCCCATGGTTCCCGAACAGGACTCCGAAGACCATGCCGATCGCGATGACGTTGGTGACGTAAGGCATGAAGAAGACGGTCTGGAAGAATTTCTTGAGGGGGCGGATCGAATGGATGGCCAAGGCGATGAGCAGGGCAAGGAGGACTGAGATAGGCACAGTCACGAAGGTGATGAACATCGTGTTGGAAAAGGCCGAAGGACTGTTCCAAGAGAAGAAATCATGATTGGTGATGCCGACGTCGTTGTTGGCGGCGATGCCCAGAACATAACCGTAATTGAAGAAAGAGAAGCCGCTGCTCGTGCCTTTGGTGGAATCGTAGTCCTTCAGAAAGGAGACGACGACGGTGTTCAAAATGGGGTAGAACGTGAAAAGGGCCATCAAAAGGAGGACGGGGGAGAGATAGAGCCACGCTTTCCAGTTGTTTCTTTCTTCGTCCATGGGTTAGAAAAGAATCCTCTTCTGATCTTCTTTCCCGAAAAGGAAGACCTTGTTGCGGCGCAGGGCGAAGGATATCGGCCCCGGGGTTGCGTCCAAATCGCTGTCGACGACGAGTTTCAGGCGGTCTCCTTCCATCGAAGGATGGGAGCAATAAAGGCAAAGGTCGCGCCCCTGAGTGAGGACCTGAGTGCACTGGAGGGTGAGAACTTTGTCTTTGGGCTTGGCTTCCTTTCCCATCAAAAAGCCTTCGGGGCGGATGGCGACGTAGACTTCTTGGTCGGGCAGTTTTTCCTTGCAGGCGAGGATTTTCTCCTCCCCGAGATATACCGCCCCATCTTGGATGCGGCCATGGAAGACATTGATCGGCGGGTTGCCGAGGAATTTGGCGGCGAAAAGGGAATTGGGGTTGCGGTAGATTTCCTGAGGAGCCGCGAGTTGGACCATCTTGCCTTGGTTCATGACGAGGATCTCGTCGCAGATGGACATCGCCTCTTCCTGGTCGTGGGTGACGAAGACGGTCGTGATGCCGGTCTCCTGCTGGATGCGGCGGATCTCCTCACGAGTCTGGATGCGCAGGCGGGCGTCGAGGTTCGACAAAGGTTCATCCAAAAGCAAGACCTTGGGTTTTTTGACCAAGGCGCGGGCAATGGCGACGCGCTGCTGCTGTCCGCCGGAGAGCTCGCTCGGTTTGCGTTCTAAGAATTCGGTAATCTGAACCAGCTTCGCCGCCTCCCGGATCAAGGCATCGATTTCGTCCTTGGACAGGTTCCTCCGGATCGAGCGGGTTTTGCCTTCACGGAGCAATTCGCCTTCCTCCGAGAGTTCAATTCCCTTTTGGCGGAGAGCCTCTTTTTCTTCAGCCTGCTTCTTCTTGCTCTCTTCCAAAAGCGAGGAGGCTTTGCAAAGGAAATCCTCAAGATCCTCCTCAAACAAAGGAACGATTTCCTTCGCTAAGGACAGGGAAATTGAGAAGGCATTAGCAAGATCTTCGGCGCAATCCAAGGGGCTTTTGCCGTCTTTTTTTGCTTTCGCCAACAGAATATGGACTTCTTTGGCCTGGAGGAGCACCCTCTGAAGGGCGGATTCCTTGAGGAAGGCGAAGTCTTTTTCGTTTTCCTCGACTTTTAGGCTCGTCAATGGGAACTCGATGTTCTTGTAGACCGTCATGTGAGGATAGAGGGCGTAGTTCTGGAAGACCAAGCCGATCCCGCGTTTTTCCGGAGGAAGGAAAGTCACTTCGCGGTCGCCGAAGAAAATCTGGCCAGAAGTCGGCTCCTTTAATCCGGATAGCATGTAGAGCGTCGTGGATTTGCCACACCCCGAAGGTCCAAGCAAGCCAAGGAGTTCACCGTCTTTCACCGTGAAATCCAAATGGTCCACCGCCGTCGTCTCAGGAATGTGCTTCTTGGGATTCCCGGGAAAGGTTTTCGTCAAGCCTACGAGTTTGATTTCCATGATTCGCCCTAAGGTTTTACGCCCCATTATATACGCGCGCACGCCAGTTCGTTACGCGAAAAACGCTTCCTTTTCGCATTTGAGAATATTTCCTCTCTTTTTTCCTAGGAAAAGCAAACCCAAAGTGCGAAATATGACAATTTCAAAAAAGATGGTTCTTTTATATGCCTGCTTCTTTCCGCAAAACCAGACGCCGGCGGAGACATTCGTTGGCTCCAGTGAGGAGAGACAAAGCGAACATTGCTCTCCTTTAGAACCACATTGCCGTGTTCCGCAAACCAATTGAACATCCCGCTAGCATAAGCAGTTCCCCTTTTTTGCTTAATCACCGTATGCCCGCACTTATTTCTTGCACAAATACAAATTGAAAAACGCCTAGAAAGGTCCACACATTAAAGAATGAATATGTAATGAACAGTTGCAAAATCCAGCCAAATCAAGCGACGACCAAGTTCAGGATTCTTCCTTTGACGAAGATTACCTTTTTGATGTTTTTGCCTTCAATCCAGGGCTTGATCTTTTCGGAAGCCATAGCCGCAGCGATGGCCTCCTCTTGGGTAGCGTCGGGGGAAAGTTCCAGCACGTCCCTCATCTTTCCATTGATGGAGGCGGCGATTTTCACAGTCTTCCTCGCGAGTTTGCTTTCATCGAAGACGGGCCAGGGCTCGTAAGCGAGGCTGCCCGAATGGCCCAGCGTCTCCCACATCTCTTCGCCAACGAAGGGACAGATGCAGGAGAACATCTTCACGAAGCCTTCAAGATAGGGTTTATAGAGGCTGGTGGCTTTATAGCAGTCGTTCACAAAGACCATCATGGCCGAAATCGCGGTGTTGAAAGACAGCGATTCGAAGTCGGAAGTGACTTTCTTCACGAGCGCATTATAGGAATAGTCGAGTTCCCCCGAATTCTCGGAAGACCATTTCTGAATAAATTCGTCGTCCCCAACGAGACGATAAGCGCGTTCGATGAACTTCCTAGCACCGTTGAGCCCGGTCGTGGACCAAGGCTTCATCTCGGCCAAGGGCCCAGCGAACATTTCGAAGAGCCTCAGGGAATCCGCACCCGAGTTCTCGACGATTTCGTCGGGATTGACGACGTTTCCCTTGGATTTGGACATCTTCTCGCCGTTGGTTCCAAGGATGATCCCTTGATGGTAGAGTTTCTGGAACGGCTCTTTGCAGGAGACGGCCCCAATGTCATAGAGGAACTTGTGCCAGAAGCGAGCGTAGAGCAAATGCAAGACGGCATGTTCCGCGCCGCCGATGTAAAGATCGACGGGAAGCCAATGGTCAAGCAGCTTCTTATCCCCGATGCAGTCCGGGTTCTTAGGATCGATGTAGCGGATGTAATACCAGCAGGAGCCTGCCCATTGGGGCATGGTGTTGGTTTCCCTTTCGCCGTGCCTTCCATCCGGAGTTTCGTAATTAAGCCAAGAGGAGGGAGCTTTGGAAAGGGGCGGTTTGCCGTCTTTGCTGGGCTGATAGTTGTCCATTTCAGGCAAAGTGAGCGGCAATTGGTCCTCGGGAAGGGGGAATTCGGTCCCGTCATCGAGCTTGACGATGGGGATCGGCTCGCCCCAATAACGCTGACGGGAGAAAATCCAATCGCGAAGCTTGTAGTTCACGACGACCTTGCCAGCGCCCAGTTCGATGAGCTTCTTGGTGATAACGGCTTTCGCCTCTTCAATGGAGAGCCCATCCGCGAAGGAGGAATTGATGTGCTTCCCGTCTCCGGTATAAGCCTCGGAGGAAATATCCCCCTCAATCACTTGGACGATGGGCAAACCGTGTTTTTTGGCGAAAGCGTAATCGCGGGTATCGTGGGCGGGGACGGCCATGACGGCCCCAGATCCATAAGAGCCAAGAACGTAATCGGCAATATATACCGGGATGCGTTTCTGATTGATTGGGTTGATGGCGTAGACGCCGAGGAAGACTCCGGTCTTCTCTTGCTGAGTCCCCGTGCGAGCCAGATCCGATTTGTGGGCGGCTTCCTCTACATAAGCTTCCACCGCTTCTTTCTGCTCGGGGGTAACGAATTTCTTGACGAGCGGATGCTCCGGGGCCAAGCAGCAATAGGTGCAGCCGAAAAGGGTGTCGACGCGGGTGGTGAAGACATCAAAGGAGCCTTCGCCGTCAGCCAAGTCGAAGCGGATGGACACGCCCGTGGACTTGCCGATCCAGTTCTTTTGCATCTCCATGGTCGACTTTGGCCAGTCGACGAGTTTCAAATCGTCGGCGAGGCGATCGGCGTAGGAGGTGATCTTCAGGATCCATTGCCTCATCGGCATGCGGATGACGGGATAACCGCCGCGCTCGGATTTGCCGTCGATGACCTCCTCGTTCGCGAGGACCGTGCCAAGCTCCGGGCAATAATTGACCGGGACGTCGGCGACATAAGCCAGGTCATGCTTGAACAGCTGCAGGAAGATCCATTGGGTCCATTTGTAATAGGAGGGGTCGGTCGTTTTGATCTCTTTGCTCCAGTCGTATGAGAAGCCAAGGGCCTGGATCTGATCCTTGAAGTGAGCGATATTCTTGTCGGTGAAGATCGAGGGATGCTGGTTGTTCTTGATCGCGAATTGCTCCGCGGGCAATCCGAAAGCGTCCCACCCCATCGGATGGAGGACGTTGTAGCCCTGCATCCTCTTCATGCGGCAGACGATATCCGTCGCCGTGTAGCCTTCGGGGTGGCCGACGTGAAGGCCCTGCCCAGAGGGATAAGGGAACATGTCCAAAGCGTAGTATTTGGGCTTGGAAAAATCATGGGTGTCGCAGTAGAAGGTCGAATGGTCATCCCAATATTTCCGCCATTTCGCCTCAATCTTTTTGTGGTCGTAGTTCATACGGGGGAATTATAGTGGCCTCTTCTTTGAAAAAGAAGGTGGTCTTAGGGCCGAAACGGGTTTTCCAAGCCATGGAGGCGAAAATGTCGCCCAACGGAATTGAAGAAAGCCCTTTTCAAACGTAAAATGGGGGAAAGAAAAAACAAAAAGGAGTTCCCCGTGAGCAGTTTCAAAGACTTACGCATCGTCGACAATTTTTATCAGACGTCCGCCTATTTCCCCATGCCGACCGTCCTGATTGCCACCCTCGATGACGAGGGAAGGACGACCCTCGGGGCCTATTCGCTTTGCTTCCCCTACTACATCGCGGGCAAGGGCTACTACGCGATGATCCTAGAGTGCCGCAACAGCTCCAACACCGCGTAGAACCTCCTGAAGAGAGGCAAATGCGCGATTAACTTCCTCGAAGACAGCAAAGCGGATTTCAAGGAAACCGTCCGCCTTGGCTTCCCCGGGGAAACGAGCAAAGAGAAGATGAAGGACTGCCCCTTCGTCTTTGAAAAAGGGCTCGCCGAAGGGGAAAGGCCCCTCGTGATCCAAAAAGCCTATCAGGTCTTCGAATGCACTTGGGACGACAGCCTCGAGAACGCCTACGAAGACAAGAACAAAGTTGGACAGTTCGATGGAATCGAAGGCCCCTACCGCAACTTCAACGGGGTCACCTCCAAATTCGGATGCCATTTTATTTTAAAAATCGACAAGATCCTCATGAAAGAAAAATACGCGGACGCCATCATCAACGGGGTCAAGGCCAAATCGTT
Organism: bacterium; assembly: GCA_004561785.1. Lineage (GTDB taxonomy): Bacteria > Bacillota_I > Bacilli_A > RFN20 > CAG-826 > Alloenteromonas. Next base: position 18,617 of record SFUB01000004.1, read on the forward strand.
CCCGAAGGTCCCCGTCGATTACGGTTACCGCGATTCCACCAACTTCTGGTATTCCCGCTTCCGCCGCCCAATCGCTTGCCCCATCCCCGCCGGGAAGGAAGCGAATCTCGACAGCGTCAAGTACGCTGCCAATCGCATGGATCCGGAGATCAAATTCACGGAAGGAGCCTGCAAAAAGCTCGTCCGCGTCCCCCGCGTTTTCCTTAAGACGGTGCTCAACGGCTGCATCTCCTACGCCAAAGAGAACAACATCAAGCTGATCGACGAGAAGACGATGGATACCATCAACGATAAGAGGCGCCAAGAGAAGAAACGCTGAATCCCAACGAACAAATAAGCCGCAGGATTCAACTTGCGGCTTTTCGTTTCCTTCCCCCTAGACGATGAGCCAAGGTGGAGAAGAGCACGATTTATTTCGCAATCGATCGATAGAGTTTCAAATATTCAAGTGCAGAAGCCTTCCAACCGTGATTGACCTTCATGGCGTTCAGCCTCATTTTGCGGAGTTTTTTCTTATCGGCATAGACTTCTAAGGCCAAGGAGCATCCGTAGCGGAGCCCACCTTCGTCGAAGTCGCGGAAGAGGAACCCCGTCGCGTCTTTGTCTTCTAATGGGGAATAAGGGACAATCGTATCGTGGAGCCCTCCAGTGTCCCTGGCCACGGGGAGGGTCGCATACCTTTCGGCGATCATCTGGCCAATGCCGCAGGGCTCAAACAAAGAAGGCATCAAGAAGAAATCGCTCCCGGCGTAGACTTTGTGGGCCAAGGCGTTGTTGTATCCGAAATAGACGCTGCAAGAAGAAGGATAATGGTAGCGGAGATCGCGGAGGCCGTTCTCAAGGGCCTCTTCCCCGCTTCCGACGAGGAAGAGCATCGCCCCTTGTTCAAGAAGCTCTCGGCCGACTCTTTCCACGAGGTGGATCCCCTTTTGAGAGGTCAAGCGGGAAACCAGGCCGAAGATCGGCCCGCCACTATCCTCGATGCCGGCGCTTTCTAAAAGAGCCTTACGGCAGGCCTGCTTGCCTTTCGTGAGAGTTTTGCCGTTGAAATTCATGGCGATATCGATGTCGCAAGTAGGATCCCATTCCTCTTCGTCGATACCGTTTAGGATGCCGCAGAAATCGGATTTCCTAAGGCGAAGCGCCCCATCCATCCCGCGGCTGTAAAGAGGAGTCAAAAGCTCGCCGCGATGGGTCGGGGAGACGGTCGTGATCTTGTCGGCGGTCATGACGGCGGTCTTCAAGGTGGAGACTTTTTCGTCGTAGCGCGTCAATCCGGATTCGAAATAGGAAAGGGGCAGGTTATAGAGTTCCCCTAAAGCGGAAGGATCGAGCATCCCTTTGAATTCGGGGTTGTGGATGGTCAGCACAGTCCGCGTATTCGCATACACGGGGTCCTTCGAATGACGGTCTTTCAAGATAAGGGGAAACATGCCGGGCTGCCAGTCATGGACGTGGACGACGTCAGGATAGAAACCGATTCTTTCAAACAAAGACTCTGCGGCGAGGGTGAAGAAGGCGAAGCGTTCCCCATCGTCTTGGAAGCCGTAAAGAGATCCACGAAGGAAATAATAATCATTCCCAACGAAATAAAAGGTGATGCCTTCGTAGACGCCTTTGTAAAGAGAGACCTTCTGGGTGCGCCAAGAAAGATGGACCTCATAGCCCGGAAGCCTTTCTAGACGGCAGGAAGGGATCTTCGCGTTGCTAGAATAGTAAGGCAAAACGACGCAGACCTCGTTCCCAAGGGAGACGAGTTCCCTGGACAAAGCCAAAACGACGTCAGCGAGCCCGCCCGTTTTGCAGAACGGATTGCACTCGCTTGCGATCATTGCAATTTTCATAGGATCTCCCCTTGAGCCACGTAAAGCGGCTCTTTCTTTCCCACGGCTCTCTGCCCGCTGGTGATGATGGCGAATTTGTCCACGACCGCGTTCTCGATCACGGCGCCATCCCCGATTTTGGCATCTGAGAAAACGATGGAATTTTTGATCACGGCGCCTTTCCCCACTTTGACGTTGCGGGCTAGAATCGAGTGATGGACGGTGCCCTCGATGATGGCCCCATTGGCGACGTAAGAGTCTTTGACGTCGCTTTCTTCGCCGTATAGGGCCGGCGGGGTATCATGGGTGAGGGTGTAGATCGGCCAATCCTCCTTGAAAAGGAGATCGGCTTTCCTCGGGGTGAGCATCTCGAAGCTGTAGTCCATGTAATGCTGAAGGGTGTCGATCGCCCTCGCATAGCCGGAATAGAGGCTGCAGTAACGGGAATATCCCGTTCCTTTGGTGATCATGGAAAGCAGTTCGGCAAGAGTTCCCTTCGGGTATTTTGGCAGGTAATTCTGAAGCATCTCAGCCAAGGCGGCGCGATTGACGATAAGAATTCCAAGGCTGACGATGCCGGGGCCTTTCATACTGCCGTCATTGGGTCTAGCGGAAGTGATCACACCGCCTTCCCCAAGTTCCACGACGTAGGATCCGAAGAATTCCTTGGAAAGGTCGTGGACCTGTTTGCAGACGACGGTGACCTTCCTTTTCAGGGTGATGTGTTCCGCAAGAATCGGCCGGAGGTCCAATGAGATGACGAGGTTAGAGGGCATAAAGACGATTTCCGAGGCCGTCGTATCGAATAGGACCCAATCGTTCTCCCTTATGTTGTTGATGTCGGTATTGGTCTCTGGGTGGAGGTGGGCGGGCTCATTGTAGAGAACGGTCTGCTTCCCGATTTTGGTGTTGGTGGTCCAAGCGTCCATGGAGCCGAGATGTTTCAAGATGGACCGCGGATGGTCTTTAATGAGAAGCCCAACGTTGCTGATCCCGGAGTTGCAAAGGTTGGAGAGGGCGAAATCGCATAGGGCGTAACGGCCCAAGAAAGAGGTCGAACCCAAGGGCCGGGAATTGGTCAAAGGGGCGATCTCCGGGGCGGTATGGAAATTGACGATGCCGACGATATTGCCTTTCATTTCATGTCACTCTTTCTGCCATTGGCGATTAGCGCGATGCCTTCTTTTTCCTCGTTGACGACGGCATTTTCTTCAACGGTGCTATAAGGGCCGATGACGGCGTCATAGACTCTTGCGTTCCTGCCGATGCGGGCCCCGTTCATCAAAACGGAATTCTCCACCTTGGCCCCTTCTTCCACTTCGACGTCGCTTGAGATGACGCAGCGGGAGACCGAGCCATAGATCTGAGCGCCTTGGTTGATCAAACAATTATCGACTTCGGCGTCCCTGGCGATGTATTGGGGTCGGGCATGGTTGTCTTCGGAGTAAATGCGGTTATTTTGGAAAACCGTGTAGAGGTTCACGTTGGGGTCCCCGTTAAGAAGCAGGTCCATGTTGGCTGCGTGGAGAGAATCGATGGTTCCCACATCCCTCCAATAGCCGTTATAGCGGTAAACGACGATATTCCTTCCTGCGGAAAGGAGGTTGGGGATGATGTCTTTGCCGAAGTCATGGGAGGAATTGGCGATCTTGGAATCGGTGATCAAGGCATTTCTAAGCGTTTTGTAATTAAAGATATAGATGCCCATGGAAGCCAAATTGGATTTCGGTTCCTTGGGTTTTTCCTTGAACTCCACCACTTCGTCTTGCTCATTCACGGTCAATATGCCGAAACGGGAGGCTTCTTTGAGCGGGACTTCCTGTACCATGATGGCGCAGTCGGCATCGGTCTCCTCGACCTTCCGGAGCATCGCGTTGTAGGTGCACGAATAAATGTGATCGCCGGAGAGGATGAGCACGTATTCCGGATCGATACCATCGAGCCAGTCCAGGTTCTGATAGACCGCATCGGCGGTGCCTTTATACCAGTTCGATCCCTCTTCAGTTTGCTTAGGCGAGAGAACGGAGCAAAGGGAATCGACTCCGTTGAGGCCCCAGTTCTGGCCGTTGCCTATATAGGAATTCAAAACGCTTGATTCGTACTGAGTGGCCACCCCGACGTGGCGGATACCGGAGTTTGCGCAATTGGACAAAGGGAAATCGATGATTCGATACTTCCCTCCATAGGAAACGGCAGGCTTCGCGATTTTGCGCGTCAAAGCCTTAAGGCGGGTGCCCTTACCTCCCGCCAGAATTAGAGCGGCAATGTGGTTGTTCATCTTTATTAGGATAAGGCAAAAGCACCGCGTTGAAAAGGCAAAAGCGCCTAGGAATGGGCAGTTTTCCTCTTAAGTCGTTTCTTGCCCACCCCCTTCGTTCAAATCCCTTTCAAATCGAGAAACAGCTCGCGAACGAACGCTCATGACGAAGTGTGCAAACTACAAAAAGAAGGCTTTTGCGGAGCAATGCTTTTTTTGATTTCGATCGGAGTTATCTCTTGGCCCCCACATAAAGCAGATCGATTTGCGCTGCGTTAGAATCCGATGTTTCCAACGTGGTAACATATTACTGTCCTTTCTGTTTCTTTTGGCGGGAAACAGGGGACATTTTATATTGCGGGGCTTATTTCCGCTTCAGACGAACTAATGGACTTAACAATTGGAATCCGCACAAATCCGCAAAGGTAAAATTCGCGGTTGAAGAACGCTTGTCTAAATGGCATAATTGTGCACGCGCTTAAGCGAAAGAGGTGTTATTTATGTCCAGATTCTGCCCCGTTACCGGAAAAGGCCCGATGAGCGGAAACGCTCGCAGCCATTCTCTCCGCGCCACCCGCCGTCGTTGGAACGTCAACCTTCAGAAATACAAGGTCAACATCGATGGCAAGATGGTCACGGTCCGCATGTCGGCCCGCGCTTTCCGCACCTTGAACAAGACCATCAAGGGCAAGGAAGCCAAAGCCGAAGGCAAATAAGCCAAGCGAAAGAGAACGAAAAACAGCCTGAGGGCTGTTTTTTTTGTCGTCTTTTCAAAGGCTGAGGACGAAGTATGCGATCCCAAAGAGGAAGATCAGGGATGAGGCCAGTTCCAAAGCGATCGCCATCCATTCGGAAGCGGCCAGGACAAAGGGCTTCGGGCGATGGATTTCCACTCCCCCATCCGCGGTCCCGGTGGACTCTAGCTCGGTCCAGGAGGCGATCTTTGGGTTGATCGCAAGCAGGCAAAGGGCGAGGGCGATCACGAATTCCAAGACCACCAAGACGATCGTGGGAACCGGATCATCGAACGAGCGCATGTTGAGGAAGAAGATGGCCTGGAGGCAAGATAAGAAGGCGGAGAAGCAGAAATAGAGGACGGTGAGCAGGCTATGGAATTTGAAATGATAGGCCGGCACCCGGAAAAGCAAGACCAGGCCGACTGCGCGGAAGACGCCAAGCAAAACCAAGGCGATTCCTAGTGGAAGATAGACGAGCAAAGCCGAGTTCCAAAGGCAGCAGGTGCAGCAAAGGGCGGAGGAGGCCGCGAGGGAGATGACGAAGAAGCTCGAGGCTTTGGAGAAAGGGTCGTTCCCCTCCACGAATTCGAAGGGGAATTCGCAAAGGAAGGAGAAGTTCCTCTTATTCTGACGCTTGTATCCAAGGCTTCCGAAAGATAAAAGCAAGGCAAGCGACAAAACCAGAACCGCGGATAGGGCGATCGACAAACCGAATTGCATCATAGGAAAAGGGCCTCCACTCTTTCTTTGAAACGCTCATGGCCATAGAGATAGCTCCCAGCCACGAGGATGTCCGCGCCGGAGCGAACGCACTTCGGCCCGGTGATTTCGTTGATCCCGCCATCAACCTCCAAAAGGAAGGTGGCATTCGATTGTTTCCGCTTCTCTTTCAAAGCGGCGATTCTAGCAAGGCTGTCCGGCAGGAAAGACTGGCCGCCTTTCCCGGGCTCCACCGACATCACGAGGATCAGGTCGGCTTCGTTCAAAAAGGGATCCAAAGCCTCGATGGGGGTGTTGGGTTTTATGGAGATGCCCGCTTTTTTGCCGAGGGCATGGATCAACGAAAGGGTCGCGTGGGCCTCTTGATCGCTCGGGCAGGCTTCGAGATGGAAGGTGATGGAGTCGGCTCCGGATTCCGCGTAGGCAGGGATAACCACCCAAGGGTTCTCCACCATGAGATGAACGTCGAGGGTCAGATCTTTTGGGGCGCATAGGCGGATGCGCTTCACGAAATCGGGATCGAAGGTCTTCGCCGGCACGAAACGCCCATCCATGATGTCGATGTGGAGATATGCGCATCCGCAGGAGGAGGCCAAAGCCACCGCTTCTTCGATGCGGTCAGGGTTGGCGGCTAGGACGCTGGGGGCGATGATGGTGCTCATTTGAATCCGAAAATCCTGGACAGGATCCCTTTCCTTTCTTTGAAATTCTCTTTGTCTTGCATGGCCTTGAGGATGGCTTCATGCATCTCAGAGGCGCTTTGATAGCGTTCTTCCGGCCGTTTGCGGCAGGCGGTGATGATGATCTTGTCGACGATGCGCGGGATGGATGGCACGGTCTTGGAAGGCTCGGGGAAGCGTTTGGAGATCTGCTTCATGGCGACGTCCTCGGCGGAGACCCCATCGAAAGGGACCGAGCCGACGAGCATTTCATAGAACACGACGCCCATGGAATAGATGTCGTTGGCGATGCTCGCGGGTTTGCCGGTCAAAACCTCCGGGGCGCAATAATAGACCGTCCCCTCCACCGCATCGCCCTTCTCTTTCCTCCCGATCGGGGCAGAGATGCCGAAGTCGGCGATTTTGAGGGTGCCGTCATTCATGTAGAAGAGGTTGTCCGGCTTGATGTCGCGGTGAATCAGCCCATGCTTATGGATGTAGGCGATCCCATCCGTCAATTGGAGCATGACCTCGCAGGCGTCGGGAAGGGAGAGGGAAATCTGGAAATTGAGCTTGTCGCGGAGGGTTTGGCCGGTGATGTATTCATTGGCCATGTATGGGCGGCCGTCCACGGCGCCTTGTCCGAATACCTTCACGATATTCGGATGATTGAAAGAGGCCGCCGCCTCGGCTTCATGGGCGAAGCGTTCGATGTTGGCGGGGTCTTTCATCAGCTCCTCTTTCATCACCTTGATCGAGACGATGCGCTTGGCCACGAGGTCATGGGCTTCGTAGACGTCAGCCATGCCTCCCGTCGCGATGCGGGAGGTGATGCGGAAACGGTCGGAGATTTTGTCGCCGATCTTAATCATGCGGCAAGACCTCCCACAAGGCGACGGCGATGTTGTCGCTGCCGCCGTTGGCGTTGGCTTCGCTGATGAGGAACGAGGTCTTCTCGTCGACCCGGTCGGAAGAAGCCAAAACGGCTTTGATCTCCGCTTCGGAGAGGTTGTTGTAAAGGCCGTCGGAGCAAAGCAAGATGCTCTCTCCTTCGTAAGCGAAGGTCTTGATGTCGAAAGAGGCGCTCGGGAAGATGCCCATCGCGTTCATCAAGACGTGGCGATCAGCGCGCGAGGACATCTCGCTTTCTTGGATTTTCCCAGTGCGATAAAGGTAATCGACGTAGGTCTGATCCTCGGTAAGGCGCTTTAGGCGCAGCGTCTCTTTGGAGTAGGAATAGGCGCGGGAATCCCCGGCGTTTCCGACCAGGATCTTGTCGCCGCGGATTAAGGCGGTGACGCAGGTCGTGCCCATGTCGCGATAGGCTGGGTTTTTCGTGGCTTCTTGGTAGATGATCGAATTGGCTTTCTTGTAGCATCGGCCCAAGAAATTCTTGAGGAGGAAGGTTGGGGTCCGCGGCATGGCCCGGAAGTCCTCCATCATGGAGTCGATGGCGACTTTCGAGGCGTAATCCCCTTTGTTCTGGCCCCCCATCCCGTCGCACACGCAAAGGAAAACGTCGCCGTAGTTATTGAGAGCTACGGCGCATTGATCCTCGTTGGTTACGCGGACGCGGCCGATGTCTTTCTGAAAGGCGAAGATTCCCTTACGTTTCACCATGTCATTCCCCCAAAGTCACTTTGGCTCTAAGCTGCCCGCAGGCGGCATCGATGTCGTTTCCGAATTCTTTTCTCACAGTCGCGTTGATCCCGCGCTTCAAAAGGCGATCGGCGAAGGCATGGATGTGCTCTTTGCTGGAACGCTTGTAGGGTTTTTCCTTAACCGGATTATAAGGAATGAGGTTCACGTAGGCGAAGATATGATGGTCGTGGATGAGATCCGCGAGTTCGTCGGCGCAGGACAAGGAATCGTTCACGCCGGCCAAAAGGATGTATTCGAAGGTGACCCGCCGCCCGGCCTTCTGAAGGTAATAGGAAACCGCGTCGAGGAGTTTATCCATCGGATAGCCTTTGGAGATCGGCATGATCTGGTTGCGGATTTCGTCGTTCGGTGCGTGGAGAGAGATCGCGAGATTGATCTGAAGGCCTTCGTCGGCGTATTTCCGGATGCCGTCAGCAAGCCCGCAGGTGGAGACGGTGATATGGCGGGCGCCGATGGAAAGCCCGGCTTGGTCGTTGGCGATGCGGATGAAATCCATCACGTTGTCATAGTTATCAAAAGGCTCTCCGGTCCCCATGACGACGATATGGGAGACGCTTTCGGCTTGCTCGGCGAGGACTTGGTCCATGACGAGGACTTCGCCGATCATCTCTCCGGCGCTCAGGTTCCGTTCCTTGCGAAGAAGCCCGGAGGCGCAGAAAGCGCAGCCCATGTTGCAGCCGACTTGGCTGGATACGCAGATGACGTTGCCGTAGCTATACCGCATTAAAACGGTTTCCACCTTGGCTCCGTCTTCCATCTCCAAAAGCAACTTGATGGTACCGTCCCTTGCGTCTTGGCGGGTATGGATTTTTGGCAGAGGAAGCGAATACTCCTCCTTCAGCTTGGCGCGGAAGGATTTGGAGACGTCGCTCATTTGGTCGAAATCGTATACGTGTTTTTGGTAAATCCAGGAGAAGACTTGTTTGGAACGGTAGGAGGATTCCCCCAAGGCGAGGAATTCTTCCTTCATCTTGGCCTGGGTGAAGGAAAGGAGGTTCTTCATCTCGAGCCTTCCGCGTCGCTGGACAAGGAGGCGGAGACGGTCTCCGCGGGTTTAAGCAAAGAGGGGTCGGCGGAAGGGATTTCCGCGGTTTCCTCAGCCGGGGATTTGCGCAACAGGGCTACGTAAGCGGCCGTGGCGAGGTCTTCGAAGGGGAAATGCTGGGTCTCGCTTTCAAGTTTGAAGTCGGAATGCGCTTGGAGGAAGGAAGCGACGGTCGCGTGGCCTTCCTTTTTGGAGAGGGTGTAGACCACGTAGATCAAGACGCCGTTGTCCTCGACGAATTTGGCGCATCCTTCAAGGGCGTTCTTCTCGCCTTCGAGGAGACCGTCCATCTTGTCCTTGTCGAAGCGAAGAAGGTAATCCGGGGTGGAACGGACCAAATCGAAGTTGGTGGAATCCGGGGCGCAGATGACGACGTCCTGCTTCTTGCTGACCGCGGCTTCCATGCAAAGCGGATCCGAGACGGAGAAGAAATTCACGTTGTGGAGCCCAAGGTCCTTGATGGTCTTGGTGATGGCGATCTTCTGATCGACGTCGGGCGTGCCAAGATTGATGCCGACTGAGCTGCCGTAGCTTTCGATGAGCTCTTTCTCCAAAGAGGAGTCGGCGTTGCCGTTATAGAGGAGGATCTCGCCGGGCTCAGAGACTTTGTGGGCGTCGAAGAGGGACTTGGTCAAGGGACGCTCCAAGAAGATTTTGCCTTCTTTGACCCAGTCGAGTTTGCGGAGCGGTGTCTTGCCGACGTAGGAGACCACGCCCGAGACGGAGGTGGGCTTGAAATCGGGGTTCGCGAGCACTTCCTCTTCGCTGATGAGGGAGGTGCGAATGCGGAGGAAGAAAGATTCGGGGCGGGCGAAGGAACGCAGGGTCTTGTAGAGGTTCCCGTAATGGAAATGCTTCCAGATCTTAAGCGCCCAAGAAGGGGTGTTGTAACGGAGGGAGAGATATTCGTCGCTCGAACGGGAGATCGATTCGGGGATGAGGTCATTCACCGAACCAGCTTTTTCAAACAAAGGAGCATACCTGGCGTATTTCTCATCATCTCCGAGGAAATCCTTGAAGGCCTCGTTGGCCTTATCGGCGGGCAAGCGGCGGAAGAAGAAATCATTGCCCAAGACAAGGGCGAGGAACCTCTTCTGCGCCTCGTTCAGGGGTTCAGTTCCTTCGGGAAGCTCTTTCTCGATTCCGGAGACGAGGAAGAGGAAAAGGAGGTGATGGCGGAGTTCGCAGCCCACGAGACCGGCGACCAAGGGGCGGAGGGGGCGGAGGGCAATCTCTTTCTGGAATTTGTTCTTGAGGGCGTCGTTGAAGGCGATTTTCTCATCGAGGATTTGATTGAGAATCTCAAGGGATAGGTCGAATTCTTGCATGGTCTTAATTTCCTTTCTTGCGGTTTTGCGCTTATTTCAGTTTGTCGTCCAAGCCAGCGAAGGCATCGCCGAGGAAGATCTCCTGATCGTTCTCTTTCTCCTCTTCGTGAGGATGGCAGTGATGGCATTCGCATTCGTCGCCTTCGCAGCACTCCGTCTCTTCTTCGTGAAGATCCGGCATATCGTTGCTTAGGGTGACGTCAGCTTCTTTGATATTCTCTTCCCGGATGAAACGGGGATAACTCTCGTTGATGTGCTCGTAGCGGGAAGAGGAGGAGAAGTATTCGAACTCGATCTCGAGATTGATGGAGAACTCGGAGAGGGTCTGGATGAGGTAGTTCGCGACGTGGGCCTCCATCGGCTTGAACTTCTCGGGCGCCCGCACGATCACGATGGTGTTCCAACTCGTCTGCTCCACCCCGTCATGGAAGACCATGCTGTTAGGGGCGTAGAAGTTGATGAGGGACTCATCGGACTCGTAGAGTTGAGCGAGATTCGCCGTGTGCTCTTTCGAGTAATGGCCTACCACGAATTGGTCGAGGCCAAGGATCTGAAACGTAATCATGTCGAAAAGGCTCCTTTTTTCAGGGAGATTATACACTATGAAGTTCGCGCGCACACGCATGGAAAGCGTTTTGACCGCATTTCAGTAATCAAGCGGATCGACGTCGCAGACGATCTCCACCCCGCCTTTCCCGGAGAGATTGGTAAGAATTCTCATCAAATAAGAATGCACGTCTTCCCTGTTTTTGGTTTTGATGAGCAGGGTCCTTTGATAGACGCCATCGACCAAGGCGAAATAAGGGCTGATGGGGCCCAAGCAAACCGAATCCGGGAAACCTTGGGAATCGAAGTTCCGTTTGAGGTCGAAGCAGGCTTGGATGCAGCGTTCCTCGCTGCGGCAGCTCACTTTGAGCAAAAACAAATAACGGTAAGGGGGATATTGGGCGATTTTCCTTTCGGACATCTCTTTTTGGTAAAAACCTTCGTAGTCCTGCTTCGCCCCGAGGGTGATCGCGTAATGACGGGGATTATAGGTTTGGATGAGGGCCGTTCCCTGCTTCTCCCCCCTGCCGCTTCTGCCAACCGCCTGGGTGATGAGCTGGAAGGTCCTTTCCGCGGCCCGAAAGGTCGGGAGGGAAAGCCCGACGTCGGCTAAGACCACCCCGACGAGGGTGACGTTGGGGAAATCATGGCCCTTCGCGATCATCTGCGTGCCGACCAAGATGTCGTAATCCTGGGCGGCGAATTCCCGCAGAACCTTGGCGACGTTGTTCCTAACTTTGCCTACGTCACCGTCGAGCCTAGCGATCCGGGCATCTGGAAAATAACTTTCCTGCAGGACCTTGACGATTCTTTCGGTCCCGAAGCCGACCCTCATGATCGCCTCCGATCCGCATTCGGGGCAGCGCATCGGATATTCTTCCACGTATCCGCAATGATGGCATTTCAGCATCCCATCCTGCTTGTGATAGGTGAGGTTGCCGTGGCAAGAGGGGCAAGTGAAGATATGCCCGCAGTGAGAGCAGGTGACATAGCTGGAGTAGCCCCGTCGATTCAAAAGCAAGACGACCTGCTCTTTCTTTTCCAAACGTTCTTTGATGGCACGGATAAGCTCTTTCGAGAAAAGCCGATCCCCAGGCATCATGTTTTCACGACGGGCCAAATCGATGATTTTAGTCTCCGGGAGTTCCCGTTCATTGACCCGATGGAGCATGGGCGCATATCCATAGACGCCTTTCTCCGCCCTGGCTTTGGTTTCTAGGCTAGGGGTCGCCGAGCCAAGGACCACCTTCGCGCCAAAATGCCCGGCCCGCAGGATCGCCACTTCCCTCGCATGATAAAACGGAAGGCTATCTTGCTTGTAGGATTCCGTGTGCTCCTCATCGAGGATGATGAGGCCAATGTTCTCCAAAGGCGCGAACACCGCGCTTCTCGCCCCGACGACGATTCTTGCTTTTCCGGAGGCAATGCGACGGTATTCGTCGTATTTCTCCGCGGGGGTGAGCTCGCTATGAAGGATGGCGACCTCCCCTTGGAAACGTCGCGAGAAATATTCGACCATGGCCGGGGTGAGGGAAATCTCGGGAACGAGCATCAGCACACCCTTTCCTTGCTTCAAATAAGCCTCAGCCAGATGCAGATAGACCTCGGTTTTCCCAGACCCGGTAACCCCTTCCAGCAAATAGACGGGTTTTTCGCCATGAAGGATGGTCTCATAGGCTTTTCTTTGCTCGATATTGAGTTCATGGGGTTGCTCTTTTTCGAATTCAGGAATCACCAAGCGATCCCTTTCCTTTTGAAAAAGCTCTACTTTGCCTTTATCGATCAATGCCTTTACGATGCTTGGGCTGCCGATTTCCTTTTTGAGCACCTCACCGCTGTCTTTCACCAAACGCAGGGCCTCTTTTTGCTTGGGCGTCAGCCCTTCCTCGTCCTCATTTTTGACTCTCAGATAAGAGTCATAGGCAATCTTGGGGCCCTTCAGGGCGCCGTAAGAGGGCTTCAAGGAGGGGGGCAGCATCGCTTGGAGGACGGAGATCTTCGGAGCGAGATAATAGGAAGCGACTTCATCGCAAAGAGCCATAAGTTCCGGGCTCAGAAGGGGAGATTTGTCCAAAACGGAGGAGATGGACTGAAAGGAAAAGCCGTTTGACTTCTCAAGCTGTTCTCGGGTGAGGGAGGTGGGCGTCACGTTGATCACGTAGGCCACCAGATTTTGGCGGTTGAAAGGGATGAGGACCCTGACTCCGGGGACGATCTGTTCCGAGCCTTTATAAAGATAAGAAAAAGGACGGTTCAGAGAGGTCTTCGCATGTTGGATCAAAACATCGAGCAAAAGCATCCGATCGGATTATAAAGCAGTTCGGGTCATTCGCCCAAAGCGGTTTTGATGATCGAGGCGATTTCAGAAGCGGCGCGCTCCACCGTGTCGTTTAAAACGACATGCTGGTATTTGGAGGCGAGGGGCAATTCGGCGCGGGCTTTGGCAAGGCGTTCCTCGATCACGGCTTCCGGTTCCGTCTTCCTTCCGCGAATGCGATTTTCGAGGTCTTTCAAAGAGGGGGGCATCAGGAAAATGGAAAGGGCGTCAGGGCATTTGGCGAGGACTTTCGCGGTGCCTTTGGTTTCGATTTCGAGAAGGACGTTCTTTCCTTCTTCCCTCATCTGCTCCACTTTGTCTTTGGGGGTGCCATAGCGGTTTCCCACGAATTCGGCCCATTCGAGCAGATTGCCGTTATCGATGTTCCTCTGAAATTCTTCCTTGGAGACGAAATAGTATTCCCGTCCATCCATCTCCCCGGGGCGGATCCCGCGGGTCGTCATCGAAACGGAGAAGAATAAGTGCAGGGAAGGGTCTTTCATAAGCTCCTTCCGGACGGTGCCTTTCCCAACGCCGCTGGGGCCAGATAGAATGATCAGCAAACCCTTCTTGTTCATGATTGGCATATCTTAATCGTTGAAAACCCCAAAAGGCAAGGGCGTTAGCCCTATTTTGAGGCTTTTTTGAAAGAGAAAGGCTTATCATCTTTTTCGTTCATTCCCATCAACGAAAGCCAAGCGCCCGTTTGCCGTCGCAACTCCCGCCCAAAAAGCGGATAATGTCGCCATGGCGTTGCGAAAGAACCAACTCAAAACCTATTCCTCCTTCTTGGATGAACATCTGCGAGGAAGGCATCTATCGAAGCTATGCCAATTCAATGAGGACGCATTCGCTTTTTCGCTTTCTAAGGGAGGGAAGCTGGTTTTTGTTTTGTCTGGGGATGACCCGCGGGTGTACCTGAGTCCTTCCCTAGGCGATGGGACGAGTTTTTCCAGCCCTTTTTCCTCGATTCTCCGCAAAACGCTCTCGAATGCCGTCATGGAGAAAGTCGAGCTCTACGGGGATGACCGCATTTTGCGTTTCTCTTTGCTTGGGGTGAATGAGGTCTATAAGCCGACGACTTATCAATTGATCGCCGAGCTCATTCCCGCGAAGCCGAATCTGATTCTCTTGGAAGAAGGAAAAGTCCTCGGGGCCTATAAAACCAACACCCTTTCCGACGCCAGGCCAATCCTGAGGGGAGTGAATTACGTCATCCCTCCTAAAAAAGAAGGGTTCGCGTCTATAAAGGAAGAAGATCCTGCCTTTTCGCCCGAAGAATACACGGGACG
>SFUB01000067.1 GCA_004561785.1 bacterium
ACCCCATACCTTTGAAAGTATCGTTTTTTAATTTATCATTACCCTCATGAACGAAAAGAAACTGAGAAGACTCAAGGCCAAAGGGGAAGCGATGACGATTCAGTACGCCTGCCCTAGTGCCCCTCATCTCCACGAAAAATGGGAACTCGCCGTCTTTCAAGAGGGGATTGCGACCAATTTCGTGAACGGCAAGAAATACGAAGCCCGCCCCGGGGATATCTTTTTGCTCAGCCGCAACTGCGTGCACGCAATCTGCTTGAACACGAGCCCCCACCTTCATCAAGACGTCTATTATGAAGAGGAGGAAGTCGCCTCTTCCGTCGCCGGTCTGCCGGGGAGTCTTGGCCCGGAAATCCTGTCCGGAGAAAGGGTTTTGCGAATTCATCCAGACCTGAATGCCTTCCTGGCCATCCAGTCTTTCCTCTCCGTCCTCCGGAAGTTCGCGATTGAAGAAACCAGCGGCCACGGAGAAAGGGACCCCAAGATCGCGAAGACGCTGTCTTGCTCTCTCCTGCATTTTGTTTTGGGCCTCTACGTCCATTCGATCTACTCCGAGCAGAAAAGCGATCCCCAGTGGCTTGTGGAGCTTTTGATGGAGATGGAAAGGCCCGAGGTTTTCTCAAAGAAAGTCAGCGACATCGTGGCCATGACGAATTACTCTCATTCTCAGGTATCCGCGACCTTTAAAGCCTACAAGGGAGTGACTTTGGTGGATTATCTCATCCAAATCCGCATGAACTACGCGAAAAGCATGCTGGAAGGGAGTCATGACAGCATCCTCAGCATCTCTCAATCCTGCGGCTACACTTCCCTATCTTCCTTTATCAAACTCTTCCACGACTATACCGGGAGCACCCCTCTTCAATACCGAAAAAGGGCCAAGGCTGAAATCGAGAAGAACAAGATCCTGATAAAAAAATAGCTCGTCTCCTTCAGAGGAGCGAGCGTTTGATGGAACGGTCCTTTCCTTCGTAAAAGACCGCGAGCGTCCCGGGGCCAACATGGGCGCCGGTGACAAGGTCGTAGAAATAGACTTCGACGTCTTTTATGCCTTTTTCGGCCAAGGCCTCCTTCATCCCGAGCGCCTCTTCCGCGGCGTCGCAATGGGTGATGAAGACTTTCGAATCCTTGTCCTTGATGTTGTCTGCGACCTGCTGGATGAGTTTTTTTACAGCGGCCTTGCGCCCCACCACTTTCTGGGTCACCACGATCTTGCCTTCCTCGGATCCATAAAGGAGGGGTTTGATCATAAGCGCCCCGGCCAAGACGGCTTTGAAGTTGGAGATCCTGCCGGTGGCGGCGAGATACTTCAGGCTATCCACGGTGAATTCGCTTCTCACCCTTTCGACGTATTCCCGCGTTCTCAGGGCGATCTCTTCTAAGTCTAGGCCATCATGGGCGAGTTTTTCTGCGTAGATGGCGACCATTCCTTCGCCGAAGCCCGCGGTTTTGGTATCGATGACGTCCATGACGTTTGATCCTTTTTCGTCGTTGATGGCATCCGCGATGAGTCTTGCGCTTTGATAGGAGCCGGAGATGCCGCTGGAAAGGGAGACGAAAAGAACCTGGTTTCCTTTTTCCACTTCCTCGCGTGCTTTTTCTTCGAGCATCCCAGGGCTAGGCAAGGAGGTTTTGACTTTCACCCCTTCGCGCATCTTGGAATAGACGTGAGAGGAAAGGGCGACGGCATCGACGTTTGGGTCATAGCAAAGGTATTCCTCATCCCCCAAACGAAGGGGCATGGGCAAAACGTAGATTCCGAGTTTTTTCTCCTCCAAGAAGGAGTGAAAGAGATTGCTTCCGGCATCGGTAAATACACGAACGGTCATAAACGTCGCCTCCTAAACGATCGCGAACCTAGGCTCGCTTGACAAATATTCTAGTTTTTAATACTAGGTTAATCAACAGTTACGCTCGGATATTGAAAAAAAGGCCTGGCTTTCGCTCGACCTCGTTTTCAAATTTGTGATTGGAAAGCGCCTTAAATGCCCTCGAAATTGGAAAGCCGGCCAAGCCGATGCACGATACGGGCGAGGCAAGGCGCCCCAAGTTCCAAAAACGCGTCACATCATCTGCCAACGAACATTAAGGCACGACATAACGGGCGCGAATTGGTAAAAATTGGTAAAAAAATAACCTATAACACTAAGGCATTATAGGCATTTTTCTCAAATGGAGCACCCCGCGGGAATCGAACCCGTATATCCAGCTTGGGAAGCTAGTGTTCTACCACTAAACTAGGGGTGCGCGGTTCGCCTTTCGGCGAGAGTAATTATACAAAAGACGCTCCCTTTGTCTACTCTTTCTTTGCTTTCGCCTCGTCAAGGGCGCGCCTTTCGGCGAGCAGGCTTTTTGCAAAAGCGACCGCTTCGGCTTTGGTCGCGAAGGAGCGAACCTCGCTTTTCCCGACCCTCACCCTCCATTTGGCGTCAGCGGGAGAAGGAGAGGCCGTTTTCCAACTCGGTTCCTTCTTTTCTTCTTTTTCTTCGGCGTGTTGTTCAGGGAGATTCGGATAAGGGCTCTGAACGGTTTGAAGCTCAGCCGGAGACTCCGCGGGCGATTCGCCGTTAGACTGTCCGCGGACCTGTTCTAGCATCTCCTTCTTCGCAGAATCGAGTTTGGCTCTTTCTTCCGCCTCAAAGTTCGCGGAGGATTCAACTTTGTTCAAAAGGGCAAAGAAACGGTGGAAAGCCAAGAACGGGCCCGCCAAGAACAAGGTCCCGATATAGCCAAGCCAGAACATATAGGATCCGGACAAGCGCGGGGAGGTAATGCGTTTCTCCAGGGCGGCCATTTGAATTTTGTTCGCCATGCGGCAAATCCAGATAAGCGGAACGATGCCCAGGGTCAAAAAGCCAAGCAAATACGCCCAAACAAACGGGATCTGTGGGTCCACTCCTTTGCCGTCCAGCAAAGAAGCCACCTCCTTGCGGACCTTAGAAAGCACGACGATGGGGTAGATCCCGAGGGTGATGATGCCCAAAAATACGAAGGCGACTCCAGAACGTTTAGTATGGGAATAGGTCATTTTGTTTCTCCGATGCCATTTTAATACGAAGAGGGCAAAGAAAAAACCGCGGGCTGGTCCGCGGTTCTATTCTCGCGTGGTGGGTGCTACAGGGATCGAACCTGTGACCTCCTGTACGTCAAACAGGTGCTCTCCCAGCTGAGCTAAACACCCATGTTTCCTGCGAGGCCGCTCATCGCGGCTTGATTATTATAGGAAGGGGGGTAATCCTGCGCAAGAGGAAATTCACGAAGTTTCAATAAGCCGAAAAGCGGCTTGGCGACAAAAGAAAAGAAGCGCGGTCGTCCGCGCTTCCTGAGAATTTCTTAGCCGAGAATTTCTGCTTTGGCTTTGTCGTATTCTTCCTGGGTGATGATGCCTTTGTCGAGCATCTCTTTAAGCTTCGGAAGATCGTCGATGGTGTGAGCCGGTTTTTTGCTGGCGGCGACGGCTTGGAGAAGGGCATCTTGTTTAGCCTTCTCTTCCGCGGCTTTTTCTTCTTCCTCTTTCTTTTTGGCGAGGGCAGCCTTTTCGGCTTTGTCCATCATGATGCATTCGCCGTTCTTATAGACTTTGGCGCCGAACGGAGCGAGGAAGTATTTGCCGAATTTGAATTGCTGGAGACCCAAGGGGATACCGACGACGGTGCAGCAAAGCAAAGCGCCCCAGAGATAGGCAAACAAGGCATTGAAGAGACCGCCGAAGATCCAGTAGAAGACGTTGCGAACCGGGTGGGCTTTGAAGTTCAAGACGACTTTCTTGCCCGCGGGGGCGAAGGCCAAGCCAACCATGCGGAAGTAGATGCCAGGGATACCGAAGAAGATCGGGATGATGCTGATGCAGGCGCCAATGCCGGAGACGATGCAATCGATGGCCATGGCAAGACCGCCGAAGATGGCCCAGAAGATATTGAAGATTACGTTCAAAACCTTCTTGCCAGCGCTCGGCTTCTTACCAGCGGTTTTTTCTTCCGCTACGACGGTTTTCTCTTCCGTCGGTTTGTTTTCATTACTCATAAATTACCTCCCTTGACTAATGAAAAGTTTATGTAACTATCGCCCCCCTCTTCGGTGATTAGCAATAAAAAGTTTGATTCGTAAAACTATCTAAAATCATATTTTGATGTCAATATAAAATCACCGATATTGAGGAAAAGCAAAAAACTCGCCAAAAACCATGTGCGAAAGGCGAATTATTCTTATTCGGACCGGCCATGAGGATTATTCACCAATGAAGAAGTCAGAAACGTCATTCTATTGCGATGATTTTTTTCTTTTTTCCTTATATATAGCGAGAAATCGGGAAACGCTTTGGTCCAAAGCAAACGAATTTGCGTCTTGCGGGCAAATGGAAGCGCTTTTATTATTCTGATAGTCAAACTATCAATCTAATAGTCGTTCTATCAGCATGGAGGCATATATGTCCGTCTACAAAGACAAGATGCGCGAAGCCATCATCGAGGCGGCCCAAGATCTTTTCTTGGAGAATTCGATCTCGGGGGTCACCATCTCCGACGTTGCCAAAAAGGCCGGAGTCGGGGAAGCCACGGTCTACCGCTACTTCAAAACCAAGCAAAATCTGGCCCTTCAGGTCGCGCTGAAGGAATGGGGCAATGTCTTCCTTTCCTTCCGGAACGAGATGGAAGGCGATGGTTTCCGTCGGCTTTCCCTCTTCTATTCCATGTTCTTGACGACGTTCCGAAAGCATCGCGATTTCTTCGCGTTCCTTTTCGAATTCGATCAGATGGTCTCAGCGAATGAGACGCCGGATCTTGGAGGATATCAAAAATCCCTGTTGGAGATCAAAGGCCTTTACGAGGAAGCCTATGAAATCGGGCTCAAGGATCACTCCGTCAAGCCCGTCCCGGACAAAGATCTCTTCTATTATTCCACCACCCACTCCCTTCTCTCCCTTTGCAAGCAACTCTCTTACGACAATCCCATCGATCGCGGCATCAAAGTCAGCAAGGAAAAGGAAATCAAAACGTTAGTCGATCTGATCATCGCGCAGCTTAAAGGAGAAACTAAATGAAAAGGCTCACAAAAAGTCAAATCTGGATCTTCGCCATGAAACTTAGCCAATCGGTCGCGATGCTCGCATTCACCTCCCTCGCCATCTTGGGCATCAATCAGGACACGAGTTCCAACGGCATCGTCGCTTCGGAACACGGCCTTCGTCTAGTCGCGATCGCCGCCGTTGCCTTCTGCTTGCTGGGCGCCGTCTTCCTCTTCTTCTACCGCGAAAAGAACGTCAACGACGTGATCACAAGAGACAAGAAGGGACAAAAGTCCGCCCTTGAAGCAGAAAGCAAGGAATGAGGAAGGAGAAACCATGGACAAAACCAGCGTCATCTTCGGAAACCAAATCGATAAAAAAACCATCAAAAAAGCCGCAAAAAGCAAAGCAAAATACCAGAAGAAATTCGGCGACGATTCCAAGAAAGACTATAAACTCGGCTTCGAAACAATCCCGACCCTGGATTTCTTGGGCGCAAAGAACATCGTCTTCAAAGAGAGTAATGAGCCTTTCCCCGAGAACGGAATCATTGTCGGAAACATCCGGATGGGCTTCGGCCATTATCGGATCAGCATCGCCATGGCGAGCTGCGCGAAAGCTCTAGGATATGAGCCCTTGTGGCTTGACCTCGCTAGCTTCGACGCCACCGGATCCAAAATGATCCGCGCGCAAAACGACTTATACTCTTTGGCTTCTAGGATCAGCCAAAAAAGCCGTTTGTTCAATCGCTTCGTTTGGGAGCCTTTGAACCGCGACGGATTCAAAAAAATCACCTATAACGCGGTCGATCAGAAAAACAGCGAGAACCTCATTCCCATTTTCCGGAACATTCCCAAAGACACCCCTTATATCGCCACTCACGTCTGGCCAAGCCAAGGTGCCATCCACGCCGGAATGACCCATGTCGTCAACGCGATCCCGGACAACTGGCCGATGGCTCTGCATCTTTCCGATGGGGCGATCCACACCGTTCAAACTTCTTTTGCTTACTTAGGTTATAAGACCTTGGATGGTTTTTCCAAAAAGCAGCTGAACGGCATCCCCGAAAAAGACTTGAAACTAGTCGGGCATTACGTCGACCACGAGCTCGTTGTAAATCTAGAGGAAGACAACGAGCGGAGGGTCTGTAGAATCGAGAACAACGAGCCTCTTCGCATTCTCCTGACCGTCGGCGGGGCCGGGGCCGGGGCGGATCTCTTCTTGTCCATGGTTTCTTTTTTGCTCCCCTACGTCGAGGAAAAGAAAGCAAGCCTCTTCATCAATTTCGGGGACCATCTAAAGGTATATGAGCTGCTCAAGAAAAAGGTAAAAGGCTTCGAGCATGTCCGTTTCTTCGACGAATATGGAAAGCTGAAAGGCTTCGCATCTGACATGAAAAGCAATCCCATTTCCGGGATTTATTGCATCTACAACAAGAATATCTTCGAGGCGGTATATTCCACGAATCTCTTGATGAGAGAATGCGATCTGATGATCACGAAGCCGAGCGAACTTGTCTTCTATCCTATCCCCAAAGTTTTCATGCGCCACATCGGCGGACATGAGGTCTACGGCGCGAGGTATGGAGCGGAACTTGGAGATGCGACCAAGGAATGCCAAACCGAAAAAGAGATGGAGCGTATGCTTGAAAAACTCTTAAGCGACAAAGAAATCCTCATTCATATGATCCATCGGATCGACGGGCTGAAAGCGCAAGGTTACTACAACGGGGCCTATGAATGTGTCAAACTTGCCGTCCAAGGAAAGTAGGCCGAAAGTGGATGCCGCCCTCCTTTATCCAGGAGATGATTCTCTGAATTCGTTGATTCATTCGCATTTGGCGGGAACGCTTTGATTCCGTTCATTCGCGATTGGAGCGGAACGCTTCAGCTGTCATATAGCCCTTTAACGCGCCTTTTTTAATCCAAGGTTGCTTTTCGGCCAGTTCTGCCGGCTCACGATGTTTCTCGTTCTCGCCTTTATCGAACACTATCGCGCTTATATTGTCTTTTGTTTACACCGACAAAAATTAAGATATCGTTAAAAAATGACATAAAAACCTTTTACCCATCTTCCGATACCGGCAATTACTGTGATCGAACCGTTTCC
>SFUB01000068.1 GCA_004561785.1 bacterium
CTTTTTGATTATCAAACTCGTCGCTTTCGCCGTGGCGGCTGGAATCCTCATCTTTTTTAAACATAAATACAAATGGGAAATCGAAAGACCCCATAAGGAACTTCGCTATTCCTTCTTGCTTCCGTTGTTCCTTTTCTGCGGGATCAATTTCCTTTCCGTCCCATTCCTTAATCCTTCTTATAGCTATGAAGCGGAGGACTTGGGACTGCTTTTCATGGAGTCCTTCGCCGATCTTGCCTCTTCGGTGCTTGAGGACGTTTTATTCGTTGACGTGTTCATCGCTTTGATGCTCGAGATCCTTCCTTTCCGTTACAAAAGGAGCCTTTCCATCCTTTTCAGTTCCCTTCTTTTCACGGCGGTGCACGCCTGCTTGTTCCTTTATCCCGGCGAATTCACCGCCTCAGACCCGATTCAGGTCGCGATCGTTCAGGAGGTTTTCGTTTTCCTGCTTACCGCCGGATGCGGGTATCTAGCCATTTATTACGACTCGGCTTTGATCCCGGTCGCCTTCCATTTCCTTTATAACCTCTGCAATCACGTCCTCTATTACCATATCTATGCTTTGGAACTTTCGTGGCAGTATGCCCTCTTCATCTCCATCTTCGCCGTCTTCGCTATCTTCTACTTTGCGGCCCTTTGGCATATGTCGGAAGCGATGGTGTACCGCAAAAACATAAAAGCCCCGAAAGGATCGGGGCAGGAATAACGAGGACGTGTGTCTTATTCGGCTGCCTTCCCCGCTTTGGGGAGGGCTTTTTCGATTTTGGCGATAAGGTCTTTTTCGGCGAGGGAGCACGTTTCCAAAATGGTTCCCGCAAAGACGTCGGAGGTGGATTTTCCGTGCGTCTTCACAACGAGTTTCTTCGTCCCTAGCAAGGGAGCGCAGGCCTTCTTCGCCATCGCGAAGGGGGCGGAAGCCTCTTTGATGCCTTTCAGCTGAAACAAGGCTCCGATCTTGCGAAGGAAGGTGCCGGAGACGGCGTTCTTCATGAGGTCCTTCATGAAGTAGCAAGCCCCTTCGGTCCCTTTCAGGAAAACGTTGCCCGCAAAGCCATCGGTGACCACGGCGTCGGTGCACCCATCGAGGACATGGTCGCCTTCGATGTTGCCGATGAAGTTCAGGCCGCTTTGGCTCAAAAGTTCAAAGGCCTCTTTTGTAAGTTCATTTCCTTTTCCTTCTTCCGAACCGACGTTCAGGAGGGAAATGCGGGGTTTTTCGATCCCGATGCACTGCAAATAGATGGTAGCCATTAAGCCGAATTGATAGAGGTATTCTGGCTTTGAATCCATGTTGGCGCCGGAATCGATGAGGCGGACGAAGGAATGGTTTTTCGTCGGCAGAGTTGATAGCAGCGCCGGGCGATCAATGCCCGGGATCCTTCCTAAGCGCAGCACCGCTCCGGTTAAAACGGCACCGGTCGGTCCAGCGGATACCATGCCGTCGATATCGTCGCGCTTCCTCAGGGCTTCGTAGGCGACCGCCAAAGAGGAATCGGGCTTTTGCCGGAGGAACAAGGCTGGATGGTCGGTGTTGAGCACGGCCGTCTGCGCGTCGAGGAATTCAATCCGCGAGAGATCCGCTCCGAGCTTCTCCATCGCTTGCTTCGACCCTTCTTTGGGCCCCGCGAGGACCAAGAGGAGATCTTCTCGCTTTTTCAGGGCTTCCGAGGCCCCTTCGTAAACCGCTGCGGGGGCGTTATCCCCGCCCAATGCATCCACTAAGATTTTCATGATCCTATTTTGCCACTAGAATCCGGTTTTCTCCACAGGCTTCTCTAAAGAGAAGAACCTTCTTTTCTCTTTGTTCCTGTAATAAGATTACCCCGATGAAAAACAATGAGAAATTGAAGCTGTTCGAAGAATGCAGAAAGCATGCCGTTTGCAACGAGATTGAAATCCTTCGCTCGAAGAAGTGCGGCTGCTTTGTCTGCGGCAAGATTTTCGATGCCAGAAAAGTGGCCAATTGGTTCCCTGATAAAAACGGTGGCGTCAGCGCCATTTGCCCGGAGTGCGGGTCCCCAACCGTCATTGGCGACGCCTCGGGACTCCCATTGGAAAAAGATTTTTTGGCAGAGATGGGCGCCCGGTATGCTGGGCTTCCGCTTCATGAAGAGAAGAACGCCAGAGATTTCGTCGATCACTACTTTCACTGCGAAGTGCCGCACAACAAGGAATACGAGCAGCTCTATGTATCGGGGCTTAAGGCCCTGGCCAAAGAAGGAGAGCCCAAAGCCTTTATGCTCCTTGGGGTTTTCTACTCGCATGGCGCCGAATTTCAGCCGCTCAATCCGAAATTGGCCGTCCGGTATTATTCCGATCCCCATGTTCGCAACGACACCGCCGCCTTAAATGCCTTGGCCCTAATCTACCTATCCGGGGCGGTGAAATCCCGGAACAAAATGAAGGGATTCGAATTGCTCGCCAGGGCCGCTGCGCTTGGGTCCATGGAGGCAGTCTACCACATGGCGGATTGCTACCTTGACGGAAACGAAGTGGAGGTTGACGAGTCCTTCGCTTTCCGATTGATTCAATCCGCTTTTTCCGATCTTTACCCCGATTTCGCCACCAAGAAGCAAAATTGGGATGTCCTGCCTGATTTTGCGGTTCGGATGGGGGATTTCTACCGGCTTGGCCTCGGCCCTTTCCAAGATGATTTCCTGGCTCTCCGCTATTACCTGCTCGCATCCGTCGCCCAAAGCGTTCGCGATGGAATCCTGGGCAAAGGCGTCTTTTCAGACTATACCGAACACCTTGATCAACAGATTAAGTTACTTGCCAAGTCCTGCCAATGCCAGCGGGGCGCCCCCGTTTTGGACTCGGATACCTTCTTCGACACCTATGGGGACCCCAACACCCCCGATTATTCGCCGAAGACCTTCCACTTGGAATCCTATGACCCCGAGGAAATGACCCTGAGCTTCACTTTGGAAAGCAAGGAACCCGGCTTCCTTTTCGACCTCGCAAGCCTCTATTGCGCCCCCTCTCCGGCTAAGGTTACTTGGCAATTCAAGGATGTCGCCGCTTTCAAAGCGTTCGGGGAAGGGGATCTTGACTTCGACGCGATCGTCCCTCACCCGGATGGAGACGGCTGGGACTTCCTCAAAGGGGATGGAAACAACGATTCCACCGTGGTCAGCATCCGCTTGACGCCCAACGAGTCCTTCAAAAGCGTCCTGGAATCCTTGGAGAAGTTGAACAGCAAGAAAAAATCTGCAAAGAAGAAAAAGACTGGGGAAACGAAGAAGCCGGCTAAGAAAGATGGCCCTAAGAAGTGAGGGAGACCGTGGAAAGCCAATATGAACGCAAGGCCTTCGGGCCGCTGAAGAAATACCGGGTGAAAGTTGTCCTCGCACCGGTTTTCAAATTGTTCGAGGCGATGACGGAGCTCATCGTCCCCTTGCTTGTCAGCGCCATAATCGACAACGGCCTGGACCCGGATGGCAGCCATTACGGCGATTGGAACTACATCGTCATTTTGGCCGTGATCATGTTCGGCCTCGCCATCGCCGGATTCTCCGTGACCATGATCACCCAGTATTTGGCGGCTCGGGTCTCCAGCGATTATTCCTATGACCTCAAGAAGATTCTTTACGAGAGGCTTCATCTTCTTTCCTCGAGGCAGCTTGACGAATACGGCCGCAACAAAGCCTTGAACATCGTCAACAACGATGCCTTCATCGTCCAAAACGGCGTGCAGATGCTCATGAGGCTCATCGTGAGGGCCCCGTTCTTGATCCTGGGCTCGATCGTGGCGAGCTTTCTCGTCAACCCCATGGCGGGTTGCATCGTCCTGGGAGCGTTGCTTTTGTCCGGAGCCGTGATCGCCGCCGTCGTGCTGAGCACCCCGAAGCAATACGCCAAACTCCAAAAGGAACTCGACGTGATCTCCAGCCGCGGCGAAGACGGAATCGTCGGCGCCCGCGTCGTCCGTTCCTTCAACAAAGAGGAACGCGAACAGCAGGAATTCCGCTCCGCAAGTGAGAAATACCGCAAGCAGGCCTTGCTTATTTCCAAACTAAACGCCCTCATCAACCCTCTCACCTTCGCCTTCATCAACGGAGCCATCCTCCTTATTTTCTATATCTTTGGCTTCCATAATGAATCGGGTACCCTGACCGTCGGCAACGTCGTGGCCCTCATGAATTACCTGAGCACCTCCTTGGCGGCTTTGGTCATGTTCACCCGCCTCATCACCTCTTTGTCCAAAGCGATGACCTCCAAGAAGAGGATCGATGATTTCCTCGCCATCACCCCCGACGTCGTCTCCGGGGACTTCAAACCGGAAGGCGAAGTCAAAGAAGGCGAGCCTTACTTCGAATTCAAGAAAGCGTCCCTCAGCTTCGGCGGGGAGAACTACGCCCTGAAAGACATCGACTTGGTCCTCCGCAAAGGCGAGTCGGTCGGCATCATCGGCGGAACCGGATCTGGAAAATCCACCCTCTTGAACCTCATGGAGCGTTTCTTCGACGTCACCTCGGGCGAACTCGATTTCCGTGGGCGACCGATTCAGGAAAGCTCGTTGGAAGATCTCCGTTCCTCGATCGCGCTTGTAAGCCAGAAGAAACAGCTGTTCCGCGGGACCATCCGCTCGAACATGCTGCTTGGAAAACCCAACGCCTCCGAGGAAGAAATCTGGCAGGCTTTAAAAGATTCTTTGGCCTATGAGTTCGTCTCCCGTTATAAAGACGGCCTGGACCATGAAGTGGAGGAAGGGGGGCAGAACTTCTCCGGAGGCCAAAAGCAGAGGCTTCTGATCGCCCGTGCACTTTTATCCGCCCGCCCGATCCTGTTCCTTGATGACGCCACCAGCGCCCTCGATTACAAAAGCGATCTTCTGGTCCGCCAGAACATTGCCAAGATCAAAGGCTTGACCCTCGTGATGGTCTCCCAAAGAGCCACCTCCATCAAGGATTGCGATGACATCTATGTCTTGGAGGCCGGGAAGATCGTGGGGGAGGGAACCCATGAGCAATTGCTGGAATCGTGCCCGATCTACCAGGAAATCTACGAAACGCAGGTGAAGACGAAATGAAAAAGAAATCGCTGAACCTCAAACTGCTGAAGCCTTATATGAAGGGCAACGCCGGGCTTCTCGCCCTGTCGCTTGTCTTCGCCCTCCTTTCCGTCTCCTCCAAAATGGCGATCCCGTTCGTCAGCGGCCTCGCCATCGACTTCATGCGCGGAGATTCCTTCACCTCCGAAGGCCTCACCCCCTATCTGTTCCTCATCCTCGGCTTGCTTCTAATCGGCGCCGCCTTCCGTTACATCTTCGACTACGTCCTCTCCAAATGCGCTCAACGAATCGTCAAAAACATGAGGGACGTCCTCTTCGATTCCTTCAATTCGGTTCCTTTGTCCTATCTCGACACCCATCCTCACGGCGACCTTCTCCTCCGTCTCACCAGCGACATCGAGAACGTCCAGACCGGCCTCATCACGGGAGCCGGGGCCCTCTTCGAAGGGATCGTTCAGATCCTCATCACCCTATTCTTCATGTTCTATCTGAACTGGGCGCTTGCCTTGGTGGTCGTCTTTCTTACCCCGATCTCCGTCTTGGTCTCCCGCTACGTCAGCAAATCCAATTCGGTCTACTTCAAAAAGCAGAACGCCAAGATGGGTGAACTCACCGCCCACACCTTGGAGACGATTTCAAACTTAGAAGCCATCCACGCCTATGGCATGGAAGATGCCCGCGAAGAGGAGTTCCTCAAGGAGAACGAAGAGGTCCGCAAAGCCAATTTCAAAGCCACCTTCGCCTCCGCTTGGATCAACCCCTCGACCCGTTTGGTCAATAACCTCATCTACGCCTCCATCACTTTGCTGGGAGCCTTGATACTCATCAACGCCCCCTCTTGGCTTGGGGTCAGCTTCACCGTTGGGGCCCTTTCCTCTTTCTTATCCTATTCTCTCCAATACATGACCCCATTCAACGAAATCGCCGATGTCGCAAGCGACGTCTTCTACGCGACCGCCTCCTTGGCCCGCGTCCAAGAAGCCGTGAATGCCCCCAAGGACGTCGACGAAGGGACCAAGCCCCTTGGAAAAAGCATCGACACCTTGGAAGCGAAGGGCATCAACTTCTCTTACGACGGCAAAAGGCAGATCATCAAGAACTTCAGCCTGGATGTATACAAAGGTCATAAGATCGCCTTGGTTGGGCCCACCGGATGTGGGAAGACGACCATCATCAACCTCTTGATGCGCTTCTACGATCCCCAATCCGGGTGCTTTGAGATGAATGGCATCTCCACGTTGGAAGTTAGAAAAGACGAGATGCGCAGCCACATCGGCATGGTTCTCCAAGAGACCTGGCTTGAGAAAGCCTCCATCCGCGACAACATCGCCTTCGGCAAGCCCGATGCGAGCTTTGAAGAAGTGGTGGAAGCCGCCAAAAAAGCCCATGCGGATGAGTTTATCCGTCGCATGCCGGCGGGCTATGACACGATCGTCTCCAATTCCAGCGGACTCTCCCAAGGCGAAAAACAGCTTCTCTGCGTGGCGAGGATCCTCTTGGTCAAACCGGAAATCGTCTTGCTCGACGAAGCCACTTCGAGCATCGACCTTCGCACTGAACTGGCCTTAGGCAAAGCCTTCGACGAACTCATGAAAGGGAAAACCTCCCTCGTCGTTGCCCATCGTCTATCGACGATCCGCAACGCCGACCTCATCCTTGTTCTGAAAGACGGGGAGATCATCGAACAGGGGAACTTCGATGAGCTTATGCAGGAGAAAGGATTCTTCGCCGATCTCTACAACAGCCAATTGGCCTGATCCTCAGAAAGAGGGGTCCGAGCAAAGCCCCTCTTTTTTCTTTTTTCTTACAAGAAGAAGGGCCCCGGATTCCAAAAACCCATAAGGAACGAAGCGGGCTTCCTTGAAGAACGGGAGGAATTCCATCCGGTCCATGGGTAGAACGGTCAGAAAGGTAGCGTCTTTCTTTTTGGAAAACAAAGACGACAAAAGAAGAGAGGCGTATCCTTTTCTTTGACGCATGGGATCGCAATAGACGGCTTCTAGAAGCAATAAGGGTTCACCCCGATATC
>SFUB01000069.1 GCA_004561785.1 bacterium
CGCGCTGGCCGAGATGCTCACAGCAGCGGGCGAGGTGCTGAAGCCCGGAGGGCGCCTCTCTGTCATAACATACCACTCTCTTGAGGACCGCATTCTCATCATTACTAAAAAATCCCCTTTTTTGGATAAATCAAGGGGAATTAAGCATTTTTGGTGCGCCCGGGGGGACTCGAACCCACAACCCCCAGATTCGTAGTCTGATACTCTATCCAGTTGAGCTACGGGCGCATTTCCGGCTGTCGTCGACAGCCTAGATAATATAGTCCACTTACCAAAGGTAAGCAACTAGCAATTTTGGAGCATCCGGCCGGAATCGAACCGACGATAAGTGAGTTGCAGTCACTGGCCTTGCCGCTTGGCTACGGATGCAGCAAGCGGATTATAGCACCGCTTCTTGCGTTGTAGAAGCCTTTTTAAAGCAAGGGGAGGCCTTGGGAAAGGCGGGTCGCCAAGAAGAAGGCGATCATGATGGCCCCGAGGGCGATGCGGTAGACGCCGAAGGGCTTGAACGAGCGTTTCCTCACGAACCCCAGCAGCCACTTCACGCAGAAGAAAGAGGCGATGAGGGCCACGATCATCCCTAGGAACAAGAAGACGATCTCGCTGGATGTAAGCAGCCCGGCCTCAAGGAAGAACCGGACGCTTTTGAGGAGGCTCGCCCCGATCATCACGGGGATTGAGAGATAAAAGGAGTATTCCGCGGCAAGGCTTCTGGAGCAGCCTAATAGCAGCGCCCCGAGGATCGTCACCCCGCTTCTGGAGGTGCCGGGGATCAAGGCCAAGATCTGAAAGAGGCCGATGCAAAGGCAATCAAGATACCCTAGGTCGGCGATGTCCTTGCGTTTCTCTATCCATCCCTGCTTCTGCTTCAAGGTCTCTATGATTAAGAAAGCGACGCCGTAGAGGATGAGGGTGAGGGAGACGACGGCCCAGGAATTGAGGTAATCATCAAGATGGAGGAGTTCCATAACGAGTCCCGCGACGGCGGCCGGGGCGACCCCGACGAGGGTCTTGAGCCAGGTGACCCAAATCGCCCTGCGCTTCCTTTTTTGGATTTCCTTTTCCTTCGAGGGATCGCGTTCGATCTCTTTTTCCTCTGCTTCACTCAGCCTCTTCTTGCCGAAAGGCCAAAGCTTGCCCCAAAACAAGACGACGATCGCGAGGATCGCCCCCAATTGGACGACCACCAGGAACAGGTTCCAGAACTCGCTCCCATGGGGGAAAGCCTCCGAAAGAGGATACCCGCAGGAAGAGAAGATGCCCTCCAGCAGGATCATGTGCCCGGTGGAGGAGACGGGGAGCCATTCGGTGATCCCCTCGACGGCCCCGAACAAGAGGGCGATCAAAATCAAGATTAGCCAATCCATAAATGCATTGCCTATTCTACCAAATGGGGCTCAGAAAAAACCGAGGAAAAGAAAATGGCCCCGGGGGACGGGGCCTAGGAGGGATGAGGTTATTTCCGGATGCCGGCGATGCGTTTGGCGGCTTCTTTCCTTCTGGCGACCTTGATCGCCTTGGTCCTGGCCTTCATGATCACGAAGGCCAGCAAGAAGGCAAGAAGGGCAAGCAGGAGGATCGAGAACATCACCACGCCCCAAATGGGCAGGTTGTTCCCTTTGACGTTCTCCCACATCGAGAGGACGTATTTGTTGTTGTAGCCGTAGTCTTTCATGACCGCGAGCTTCGGGATGAGGTCCTGCTCCGGGTATTGGGCGAAGAATTCCCTGCCGGCTTGGACTTCCGCCCCGCCTTCATAAGGGGATGCGATCGTCTCGATCTCATCGGTGTAGAAGAGATAGGGATTGGAATCCGGGATCCCGCCCAAGGTCGCGGGGGCCTCTTCGAGGGTGCCTTCGAACATGTAGGTCAGATCGCGGACGGACCAAGCAAGTTCGTCGTCCTCGCTTTCGGCTTCGGAGTTGATGAGCTCTTGGTAGGCTTCCCAGCCCATGGGCACGCCGTCGACGACGGCCTGCTCGTAGGTGGAACCGACCATGGAATGGGAACCATGGTCGTCCCCGGTTTCCTTGTCTTCCCCGCTTCCGTCCTGAAGAAGGATGCCCGCGGGGGAATAGAAGTTGCCGCCATGGGAGTAATAATCGCCGTGATCGACGTAATCTTCTTCCAAGGATGGATCTATGGACTCATCGTAGACGAAGTCGCTCTCTTCCCAATCCTCGGGGTCGTCGTGATAGACGTACATGGCGTAGGTGCGGGGATCGTACCATTGGCGGATCAGATCGAGGATCGTGTCCCCGGCGATGAAGGAGGTGTAACCGATGGTGTCCATCCCCATCGCGGCGACTTCCGGAAGGGAGAGGAAGTCGACGAATTCCTGGGCCTCTTCCTTGTGGAGGGAGCTCGATTTGGGCATCACCCAGCCGTCGAACCAGATGTTGCCTCCGGTTTTGGGGATGCTGTAATAGATGGAGATCCCTTCGCCGTTATTGCCTTCGTTGTCGCCGCGCTCCATCGAATAGACCGCGTCTCCGCTCCAGGCCAAATTGATGCCGACGAGGCCTTTGACGATGTCGTCTTTGCCGGAGTCGACTTCGAAGCCGAAGACGTTGGCTTTGAGTTCCATGAGGGCCTGTTCGACTTCTTTGACCTCAGGCTCGTCGCAGCGGTTGAAGATCGCGGCGAGCTTATGGGTGTAGGCGTCGGGGTTGGACCCGTCTAGATCGAGGGCGTGGGCGTAATGGCCGGGGAGCAAAGAGAGGGTCTCCATGTCGAAGTCCCCGGATTCCTCCATGGCTTTGAGGATATCCTCGCCGTAGGTCTTCATGATGCCGACGGAGTAGGTGTCGCGCATCGAGTCTTTGACCGACATCTCGAGATTGTATTTGGGGTCCCAAAGGGCCTCCCAGGAGGCCATGTCGTATTTGACTTCCTCGGGATCGAGGCTCTTGTCGGAAGCGACTTTCTCAGGGTTATAGAGGACGCCGAGGGTGCCCCACATGTAGCCGCGGGAATAGTCGGCGATGGGTTTGACTTCGCCACTGCCGTCATCGGCGGTGATGAGTTCCATCTGCTTCAGCAAATAAGGCGAGGCGTAGGCGTCGTAATTGGGGGTGCCGTCCTCGTCGAAGGGCTCAAGCATCCCCGAGGACATCATCTTCTGGATCGCGTAATCGCTCGGGCAGATGAGGTCGTAGGTGGATTTTCCGGTTTTGAGGGACGAGAGCATGGTCTCGTTGGTGTCGAAGGTGTCGTAGATGACCTTGACGTTTTTGCCGTTGGTCTCCTTTTCCCAAGCCTCGAAGGCCTCCAAGACGCCGTCGCCGATGTAGTCTTCGCAGTTGAGGACGCGGAGGTTGATGGATCCATCCGGGGCGCTTCCGGAGCAGGAGGCCAAGGAGAGCAAGGCCATCCCGAGCAAGAGGGAGGCTTTCTTCAGTGCTTTGCGTTTCATAGATGCTTCCTTCCTTTCCCGTGGGCTTTTTTCCGCTTGGCGGAGACGTTCTGATAGACGGTGACTCCGATGACGATGAGCAAGACCATGACGAAGATGAGGGTCGTGAGGGCCCTCATGGCCGGGGGGATCGGGCCTTTCTTGATCTTGGCTTGGACCAGGGTCGAGAGGGTGTCGATGGTCTTCTCCCCGGAGAGCAATCCCGCGCCGCGGGTGAAGGCGGTGACGATGAAGTCGTCCAGAGACAAAGTGATCGAAAGCAGGAAGCCGGAGAAGACGCCGGGGAGAATCTCGGGCATCGTGACCTTCCAAAGGGCTTGGCGCTGGGTGCAGCCCAGGTCGAGGGCCGCTTCGTAAAGAGCGGGATCCATCTGCTGGAGCTTAGGCTTGACGGAAAGGTAGACGAAGGGGAGCGAGAGCACCATGTGGCCGATGAGGAGGGTCCAGAAGGAGAAGACGTTGCTCCCGTTAAATAGGTAGGTGCCGGCGAAGACGAAGAGGACGGTGAGGGACATCGCGATGACGATTTCGGCGTTGGCGACGGGGATCTCGGTCACCGATTCGGTGAGGGCCCTCATCTTTTTGCCGGAATAGAAGGTGCCGATGGCCCCGGCGGTCCCCAAGACCACGGAGCAGACCGAGCTCGCCACGGCGAGGATGATGGTGTTGCCTAGGGCCGCCATGATCTCTGCGTCATGGAAGAGGTCGCTATAGAGGCGGAAGGAGAAGCCCATCCAAGTGCCGAGGTTGGTCGAGGTCGTGAAGGAATAGGCGATGAGGGTGAGGATGGGGACGTAGAGCAAAATCAAGACGAGCCAAATGACGCACTGAGCGGCGATTTTGGCGGCCAGGGTTTTCCTGGCGAGGCGCTTCTCGTTGCGGGAAGAAGCGTCCATGACGGAAGGATTCTTCACCATAGTTGGCCTCCTCTGGGATTGGCGTTTTCCTTTCCGAACCTGCGGCTGAGCAGCATGGAGAGGAAGACCAGGATCAGCATGACGAGGGCCATGAAGGACCCTTCATTCCACTGCGACTGGGAGAAATGGAGATAGATGATGTTCCCGAAGAGGGTGATCTTCCCTTCGGAGAGGGTATCGGAGATGACGTAGCTAGAGATCGTCGGCATGAAGACCATCTCGCAGGCGGAGACGATGCCGGGGACGGTCTGGGGCAAGACCGCGTGGAGGAAGGTCTGGGCGGGATTGGCCCCGAGATCGCGGGCCGCCTCGATCTGGGAACGGTCCAATTTGATCATCGTGGTGTAGAGGGGGAGGATCGTGAACGGCAAGTAGTTATAGACCATGCCGATCATCGTGGCGAGATAGGGATGGTTGCCCCCGTTGATGCCCATCCAAGACAAGACGTCGCGGGTGGCGCCGGTGCGGAGGACGAAGTTGATCCACATCGGCATGATGAAGAGCATCACCAGCATGAAGTTCTTGTTGAACTTGGGGTTGGAGAGCAAATAGGCGACGGGGTAGCCGATGAGGAGGCAGATGAGGGTGTTGAGAATCCCGATGAAGAGGGAAACGACGAGGATGTTGATCTTGGTGGTGCTCGTGAAGAAGTTCACCAAGGCCTCGAAGGAGAAATACAGGCTTCCGTCTTCGGCGGTGCCGGTGAAGGCGTAGAAGACGATGATGAGGATGGGAAGGATGATGAAGAGGGCGAGGAAGACGAGATAAGGGAAATTGAGGTACTTCCGTTTGAAGCGGAAGAAGGTCTTCGCTTTGGCTAAGGCTTCCATTTCATTCCACCGCGAAATCATCCAAATCGCCCTTCAGGCGCAGGCGGATGTCTTCTTTCTTGATTGAGATGGAGACCATGTCGCCTTCGTTCCAGGAATAGGGCGAGTTCACGACATAGTCCTCATCGTCGTCGGTGCGGACGATGTATTGGTAATGGTCGCCGATCCAGACCAAGGAGACGATCTGGCCCTGGGCGGAGCCTAAGGAGAGGTCGTCGGAGAGATCGACTTTGTCCAAATCGACTTCCGCCACCACTTCCGCGTCTTTGAAGGCGTAGCATTTCTGGGTCTTGGGATCGTAGACGTTGCCGTCTTCGTTGAGGACGGAACCGGGGATCAGGCGCTCGATCAAACAATCGAAGGCGTCTTCGCCGATCACGACTTGGTTCTCGGAATTGATGTAGGCGTCGGTGTATTCGTTCTCGGTGAGCTCCTTGTGCATGATCTGTAGGTTCTCTTTCTCCACCGAGATGGAGACGGTCGAATTGACCTCGTGGTCGCGGGTGTCGCGGCAGAGGACTTCGTTCTTGCCGACCCGGACGATGAATTCGTAATGGACGCCTTTGAAGTTCTTGGAGACGATGATCCCGTCGACGATGCCTTTCTGAGGCTCGCCGATGAGGACGTCCTCGGGGCGGATGACGATGTCGACCTTCTCGTTGAGGGGGAAGTCGTCGACGCAGTCCCAGGCGGCCCCGATGAAGCGGACTTTCTTCTTGCCGATCATGGTGCCGTTATAGATGTTGGATTCACCGATGAAGTCCGCGACGAAGGCGTTGATCGGCTCATTGTAGATCTGCTCGGGCGTGCCGACTTGCTGGATGACCCCGTGCTTCATGACGACGATGCGGTCGGACATGGAAAGGGCCTCTTCCTGGTCGTGGGTGACGTAGAGGAAGGTAATGCCGAGTTTGCGGTGCATTTCCTTGAGTTCGACCTGCATGTCTTTCCTCATTTTATGGTCGAGGGCGGACAAGGGCTCATCAAGAAGCAGGACCTGAGGCTCATTCACGATGGCGCGGGCGATGGCGACGCGTTGCTGCTGGCCGCCGGAGAGGGTGGAGACGTCGCGGTCTTCCATCTCGTCGAGGTCGACGACCTGCAAGGCGCGGGAGACCCTTTCGTCAATCTCCTTGGCCGGGATGCGCTTTTTCTTGAATTTGGGCTGACCCTTCTTGTCCAAGAGCTGCTTGCCGTCTTTCCCTAGCACCGGCACGTAGCGTCTTTTCATCTTGAGCCCGAAGGCGACGTTGTCGTAAACGTCTAGATGCGGGAACAGGGCGTAGTGTTGAAACACCGTGTTTACCGGCCGCTTATAAGGCGGCAACGGGGCGATGTCCACCCCATTCAAAAGGATTTCCCCGCTCGAGGGGATCTCGAAGCCCGCGATCATGCGCAGGGTCGTGGTCTTGCCGCAGCCAGAGGGGCCGAGGATCGTGATGAACTCGCCGCGTTTGACTTCCAGATTGAAATCATCCACGACGGTGGTTCCATCAAACTCCTTGCACACATGCCGCAACGAGATGAGCGTATCGTTTCCGTCCATACCATTACCTCCCAAAAGGCGGATTTTCACCGCGAACGAAAGACAATATTACAGATGGTGAACACCGGCTCGCTATGAGTCCGTTTCTTCCAACGCGGAAAATGATGGGGACCCCCTAGGTAAATTGCAAGGATTTTTTCAACAATTTTTGAAACATCTTACCTTGCGTTTTCAGGCAATTTTCACAGTTCACCTTTCATCGATGGGGCCTAATCTTTTCCAACTTTTTACAAA
>SFUB01000070.1 GCA_004561785.1 bacterium
CTTCGGCGGAGAAAAACTTTTGGAGAAAGATGTTCTTTCGGTCTTTGGATTGGCTTCCAATAAAGAAAAAATCGAGTATTTGCAGGCTATTTGTCAAGGAGATGTCGTAAAAACCCTGGAAAAGTTGGATCAATTCCTGACTGCCGGAATCGATGTGAAGCGTCTTTTGGTCTCTCTCCTCGACGTGCTTAAGGATGTCCTCATCTACGGACGAACCCATCAGATCGGCCTTTGTTCCGTCCTTCATGAAGAGGACGCGAAGAAGCTATGTGCCTTGATAACCAGCGAAAAGGCCAATCAAATGATCGATGCTTTCCTCCAAACCCAGATCGATTCCAAATCCGTTTCAAACGTCCGCTCTTTATTTGAATTAACCTCCTTGCAGCTTTGCTCTGCAGGCGGCGAGAAAAGCGTCGTAAAGGAACCGGAAAACGCAGAGCCCAAGACAGCATCGATCTTGACGGCCCAAAAAGCAGCTCCTCTCATTGAAGAGGCAAAGCAGGAGCCTAAAAAGGAAAAGCCCTCCTCTTCTTACGATCCCAACTCTGGGGATATCTATCAAGGAACGGACGCCCCGGACTTCCTATTTGAGGAGGCGCCACAAGAAGGCCCTGAAGAAAGGCAGGCGTCTCAGGTAGCGGAGCCACTTCCGCAAGCTTCTCCGACTATCCGTCAAGTTCCCCCGCAAAAGCCGGATGAAATACCGGAAAAACCTCAAGAGATCATCCCTCCTAGCAGTGCGAAAAGCCTCTCCACCGAAGGGGACATGCTCTCCCTTCCAGACGAGACAATCGAGCAGATCATGGTCCTAGGCGGCAAATTCAAAGCGGAAAGGCAAAATCTTCGTGCGAGGTGGAATGAATTCGAGGAAATGAAATTAAATCCGAAATATGGAGACGCGGCCGCCTTGCTTTGCCAAGGGCAGCCCTTCTGCTTATGTCAGGAAGCCTTGCTCATCAACTTCAACTTCGCTCGTCTCAAGGAAAGGTCGAATCTGAAATCGAACCAGAAGATCC
This sequence comes from bacterium, assembly GCA_004561785.1. Taxonomy (GTDB): domain Bacteria; phylum Bacillota_I; class Bacilli_A; order RFN20; family CAG-826; genus Alloenteromonas. The sequence goes on from SFUB01000070.1 coordinate 1,017, forward strand.
TATCGTCTTTGATTGAAAAACTTCTGGGAAGAAAAGTCCTTGTCTACGCCCTCGATCGCCAGGATTCCAACCGAATCCAAAGCCTCTACTTCGGAGATTTGCAACTTCGCAAACTCCCATTGCCCGATCAAATCGAGCTCAAATTACCTCGTTAATCCAAAAGGAGATATAAAAATGAACCAAATGCAGCAGATGTTCCAGCAAGCCCAGAGGATGCAACGCGAATTGCAAAAGGCCCACGCTGAACTGGAAAGCAGAGAATTCAAAGTCGAGAAGAGTGGAATGGTGGAAGCCATCGTCATGGGCGACCGCAGCATCAAATCCCTCAACATTGATAAAGATGCACTCGATCCCGAGAATAAGGAAATGCTCGAAGAAGCCATCACCCTCGCCCTTAATGACGCATTCCAGCAAATCAACAAAGCCAACGAAGAGATCGAAGAGAAGATCACGGGGCAAAGAGGCCTGTTCTAATCATGAAAGAACTCCCAAGCTTTCAAGCTTTGGTGGACTCTTTTTCGAAGTTGCCCGGCATCGGCAAGAAAAGCGCCGAACGCATGGCCTACGCCGTTTTGGAGATGAGACAAGAAGACGCTTCAGCCTTCGCCGAAGCCATCGTCTCCGCCAAAAGCAAAATCCACAAATGCCCTAGATGCGGTCTTTATGCGGAGGGAGGACTTTGCGAAGTGTGCTCCGATCCCAATCGAAACCACTCCACCTGCATCGTGGTCAGTTATCCGAAAGACGCTTTGGCTTTCGAGAAGTTGAATGACTTCCATGGGGTCTACCACGTCTTAGGCGGCGTCATCGCCCCGTCCAAGGGATTGGGCCCGGAAGACCTTCAGATTGATGGTCTGCTGAGCAGGATTCAAGACGAGGGGATCCGCGAGATCATCCTCGCGACCAATCCCACCATCGAAGGAGAAACGACCGCTCTGTTCTTAGCAAAATACCTTGAGAAAACCGGTGTTAGCGTCACCCGTTTGGCCTACGGCCTCCCGATGGGAGCATCCCTTGATTACGCCGATTCGCTAACGCTTTCCAAAGCGCTTGAAGGGAGGAAAAAACTATGAGTTTGTTCGTGACGTTCGAAGGCGGAGAAGGCTCCGGCAAAAGCACCGTTCTGAAGCAAGTGAACGAGATCCTCCTTTCTGAAGGACATTCCACTTTGCTCACCAGGGAACCCGGCGGAACCCCTATCTCCGAGCAGATCCGCAACGTGATTCTGGACAAAGCCAACACATCTATGGATCCTCGGACCGAAGCGTTGCTATACGCCGCAAGCAGGAGGCAGCACTTAGTCGAGAAGATCTGGCCGGCCCTCAAGGAAGGAAAAATCGTCCTTTGCGACCGTTTTTTGGATTCCTCCTTAGCCTATCAAGGAGGCGCCCGTGGATTGGGCATGGACGAAATCCTCGAAGTGAACCGCTATGCCACCGAAGGCCAATTCCCAGACATCACTCTTTTCTTTGACTTGGATCCCTCCATCGGTTTGCAGCGGATCGCCGCCAATGCGGGCAGGGAAGTCAATCGTTTGGATCTTGAGAGAATGACATTCCACGAAAAGGTGAGGGCCTCTTTCCAAAAGCTCGCCTCCCTTTATCCGGAACGTTATGTCACCATCGACGCCTCCCAGCCCTTGGAGAAGGTTGTCGAGGATTCCCTAAAAGCCATCAAAGCGAAACTATGAACGTATTCTCCTACCTGAAGCAAAAGCAGCCCATCGTGTACGATGTTTTCAGCAAAGCCATTAAGCAAGGGAAACTGGCGCACGCCTACCTATTGATCGGCGAGACCGGCACGCCGCTGAAGCAAGTTGGAGAATTCTTGGCCAAGACCATCCTTTGCGATTCTCCAGACCCTTTCGCGGATGAGCAATGCGAAACCTGCCGGAGGATATCCCAAGGCGACTATCCCGATTATCGTTTTTACGATGGGAGCCAAGGAACCATCAAAAAGGAAGAGGTTCAGACCCTCATCCATTATTTTGAACAAACTCCTTTGGAGAAAAAGGGGATCATGGTCTACCTCATCCACTGCGTCGAGGGAATGACCCCCGAAGCGGAGAACAGCCTTCTCAAGTTTTTGGAAGAGCCAAACCCCTCGGCCTATGCAATTCTGACTACGCGTAACGAAGCGAAGGTCCTGCCCACGATCGTTTCACGTTGCCAAAGCCTGCATCTTCATTTGGTTCCCCGAGATGAAGTCCTTTCCGATTGCAAGAAAGCAGGCGTCTTAGAGGCGGATGCCGAATTGTTATCCTTGGTCGTCAACGATTTAGACTCCATCCAGGAAACGGCGGGAAGCAAAACCTACCAAAATGCCAAAGATGCTTTTGAACAAATCGGGAACGCCCTTTGCAACGGCGTTCCCGAAGCTCGATTCACCGCCGAAAACGGTGCTTTGTCCCTTCTCTCGGACCGCAATTCCCTCCAGTTTTTCTTCGAAATGATGACCTTCTTGTTCCAAGATGTGGTATCCGCTTCGTTTCACGCGCCATTGAGGCTTCCTTCTTATGCTAAAATGACCAAGAAGATCTTAGAAAAGACCCAAGATCCGAAAAAAACCCTCTTGTCCATCATGAAACTGAGGCAAGAGGTCAATACCAATATCAATGGAGGGCTTCTCGTCCTCCATATGCTTCATCAAATGAAGGAGGAGTAATCCGACATGGACGATTTCAACCAAGACGCATATTTCGTGGGCATCAAATTCCGGAATTCCGAGAAATCCTATTATTTCTCCACCCATTTCGTCGATCTAAAACAAGGGGATTTCGTGATCGTCGAAACCCCAAGCGGATTTGAAATGGCCACAGTCTCGACTCCCGTGATGTCGCAGAGCCTTTATCGTTCCCCGCTTCAGCTCAAACCGATTGTCCGCAAACCAACGCCCACAGACATGGATGACTACGCCTTCAATCTAGAACAAGACAAAAAGGCCCTCGCCATAACCGAACGCGAAGTGAAGAAACTTGGCTTGGCGATGGATTTGCTGGACGCCGACTACAATTTGGACGGTTCCAAAATCACCATTACTTACACCTCTACCGAGCATCGCGTAGATTTCCGCGAATTGCTTCGCATCCTCCCTCCTTTGCTTCACGCCCGCATCGAATTCCACCAGCTGTCCCCGCGTGAAAGGGCCAGGAAGATCGGTGGTATCGGGGTGTGTGGTCTTCCTTTCTGCTGTTCGACGTTCTTAACCTGGTCCCAGCCAATTGGAATCACTTTGGCCAAAAACCAGATGCTCACCCTGAACACTCAAAAACTATCCGGCCCCTGTGGCAAATTGATATGCTGCTTGGCCTACGAAAATGAGACCTACGACATTGAGAAAAAAGATTTCCCCCGGCCGGGGACCATCGTCCACTTAGAAGAGGGCGATTACCACGTAGAGTCCTTCAATATCATCTCCCGCAATGTGCGTCTTGCTAATGCCTCCCGCGACAATTTCAAAACCTATTCCTTGGAAGATGTTCAAGCGATGATGGCAGGAACCTACAAAAAGCCGGTCGAGAAACCAAAGGAAGACACTCTTCCCGATTTCAATATCCCCGGGCTCAAGCCCATCCAACCGGAAAGGGAGAACCGCCAAGTCGGAAAGGGCCAAAATAATGGCGGGAATCAAAACCGCAATCCCAATAAAAATCCGCGCAGCAACCGCCAAAACGGAAATAAAAATCCGCAAAACCGCAACAACGGGAACAAATCTCAGCAAGGCGGAAGCGATAATGGCAAACAAGGAAAACCCCAAAACCAACCCCATCGCTACCATTCGCATCGTCCCTATCGCTCCGGCCCCAAAGGCAACGCCGGGGATAGTTCCAAATGAATCCACGAGAATTGAATTTCCAAGGGAATTCCCCTTTGCTTTACCTGATCGCCACGCCCATCGGAAATCTATCAGAAATGAGCCCGCGCGCCTTGCAGGTTCTTTCTGAAACGGATTACATCGCTGCTGAGGACACGAGGAATTCCGGACAACTAATGGCTCATTTCAGCATCCATAAGCCTTTCCTTTCCTGTCATGAGCACAATGAGAACGAGGCAGCGGATAAAATCGTTTCCCTGTTGAAGGAAGGGAAGAAAGTCTGCTATATGTCCGACGCGGGTTATCCCACCTTGTCCGATCCCGGACAACGGTTGGTTCAAAGGTGCCTTGAGGCTGGGATTAAGATCTCCGTCACCAGCGGACCTTCCGCCGCGATTGACGCCCTTTCGGTGTCTGGATTAGATTCCTCCCATTTCTATTTCGAAGGCTTTTTGCCGGCAAAAGAAAGCGAAAAGGACGCAGAACTTAGGGATTTAGCCCAAAGACAAGAAACCATCATCTTTTACGAATCTCCTCACCGCATCCATAAAACCTTGGTTTCCATGGCCTCCATTTTAGGAGACCGGAAAGCGGTCATCGCGCGAGAGCTAACCAAAGCGCACGAAGAAATCATTCGCGGAACCCTTGATGAATTCGTCGCATTGGACGAAGACACGCTTCGCGGGGAAATGGTTTTGGTTGTGGAAGGATCGAAGGAAAAAAAGGAAGCCCCGAACGAACGGAGCATCCTTGACGCTGTCCTCTCGGAAATCAAAGCCGGAAAAAAAGCAAAAGAAGCCGTTAAGAACGTCTCGGAACGCCTTGGAATTCCCAAAAACGCCGTCTACGATTTGTATCTCAAGTCCAAAGAAGATTGAATGGCATTAAGCCGCGGAAGGATTCTCGTCTTTCCGTTTTTTCGTGTTCCGAATGAAGGAATAGATTCCGAATCCGCCTAAGCAAGCCGTGCCAAGGCACGCCAAGACGGTTCCTCCGGTCAGATAAGGAGTTTTGTAGGAAAGGATATACGTCGTTTTTCCTTGAGGCGCGCAGAAGCCAACCAACCCTCCGTCAAGCTTATAGACGGGGCAATCCACCACGGTCCCATCTTCCTTTGTGGCTTTGAGCGACCAGCCTTTATCGAACCCAAGTTCCGTGACCACAATGCGATCAGAGGAATAATCGGAATAGAAGGAATATTCGTTTGCATTCTCCTTTTTGACGTCTTTCAGAGAATTCTCAACCAATTTTTGCCGTTGCCTAAGCATGTCCTTTTTCCCCGTGACATACATCGTGAGGTTCTGGGGGTAGATATTGATCGCGGTGGCTCCGCTAGACCAAAGCAGAACGACAGACTTCGCGTGCCCTTCAACGTAAAGACCGAAGGACGAGGACCGTTGATTGTAATAGCCGGCATCCTTGGCCAGGGAAAGCGACGAAGATTCGAAGGTCAGAAGCTGATTGGTCTTGCCGTCTTTGTCGCCGAAGACCAAAACGCGGGGAGCCGGACCGATGTTCCAATATTTGAACTCAATGTAGCAGCCCGTCTCATCCGAGGAGAGATAATCCCCCGTGGAAGATTCGAAGACCACATGGGTACGATCCGGAATAGCCGTGGAGGAAGAACCCAGGGATTTGCGTTCATAAGAGGAATCGAAGAAATAAGCGGCATCGTTGGGGCTGCCCGTAAGCCCGGTTTTTGGGAACAAACCATTATCCTCAGGGACCGTAATGGTATAGCCTTTAAGCCCATTGCCGAACCGCAACGCTTTCTTCCCAAAGTTAGCCAAAACAGAGGAATCGTAAGAAGCGTCTGGGACAGCGGAATAGGACATGCCATCCGGCAGTTCCGCGTCATCCTCGAAGATAGCGCCGTTGAGAAGAGTGTCTTCCAC
>SFUB01000071.1 GCA_004561785.1 bacterium
TTGGCCTTCTATTTTTCGCGACTTTGATTACCTTCCCGATTCTTTATTCGCATTTCGTCCCCGAGGTCTCTTTGGGTTTCCTCTCCTTGTTTTGCCTAGCCATTTGCCTGCCGGCTTTGCTTGAGGTTCTTCTAGGAAAGAAGAACCCCTCCGCCTAAAATAAGAATCGCAGGAAGGTGAAACGAATGGAGTTCCTCAAGAAATTCGGCATTGGAATCCTATACGCGGTCTTTTTCCCTGCGCTTTTGGTCATCGTCGCCTTGGTGGCTGTATACGGGGTTCTTGTGTTCCTCGTTGAATTCGTGATCATGCTCATCAATTTCTTCTCCGGGAGGAAATGCTTCCCGGTTTTCCCAGAGGACGAAGAGGCAACGAAGAGGAAGCAAGAGGCCCTCAATATCCAAGCCGGAAAAGAGGAACAGCCTGCTCCGGCGCCGCAGAACATCTACGTCCAGCAGGTTTATTACAACACCACCCCCAATCCCATGAACCCCGGAATGCCAAACCAAGCCTTGGGGCAGCAACCATTCCAAAATCCAAGCGTGCCTTTCCAAGGGCAGCAGCCGCCATTTCAATCCGTGGGACAAGCCCCCCAGCAGCCTTACGCCCAAGTCCCGCCCGTCCCTGAGCAGCCCACCACCCAAATCCCTCCGATTGATCTAGACAGCCTGGAAAAGAAGGAGGATGACCATGAATAGCATCATTCTTCTGGCACTAACCGAAAATGACCGCAGGCTCCTCGTCATTCTGATCGTTTTGCTTTTGGTCTTATTCCTTTTGATCGGCTTATTAGGCATGGTCGTGCATGCGATCATGCACCATCAGGCGGAGAAAATGGACACCATTATGTCCGATGTCGCAAGGACCCACGTGGTGGATTCTCCCCGCCAATTCAAGAAGCTGGCCTTCAAAAAGAACAACCGCTTGCTTTACCGCCAGTCCCTAATCCCCTTTGCTTTATCCGCCTTGGCTTTGCTTATCTGGATCTTCGCTTCCCTGGCCATGAATTCCTGGGGTGAGAATATCTTTGCCTCTTTCCATGAGCTCTTCTTCCATTTCGAATGGGACGCCGCCGCGGAAGTCTATAAGGAAGATCCGCTGATCGTCCAGGTCTTCGGCATCAGCCTGCTTGCCCGTTTCCCAGCCGTCAAAGAAGCCCCCCAGTTTCACCTTGAGCATCTCCCCGCCTATATCGAGGTGGCTTTGTTCTATGTCTCTTGGGCATGGTACGCCTTAAATTGCCAGGCTTGGATTGCTCGGTTTGTTTTGGCCACGTCCCGCGCCAAATCAATCTACTCGAAATCCCTCAAGGACTTCAAAGCCGAGGAGGATGTCAAATACACGCCGAAAAACCCCGCTCCGCCGAGCGAGGATTAATCCAGCCAGTTCTTAGCCAAGAACCATCCAACAGAATAGAAGATAATATCAATCCCCGGAGAAAACGAATCCAGGAAGACGCGTTCCACACTAGCAGTCGAGAAAACCAAAGAGCGAAGGGCGCTGAATAGCCCCCAAAGAAGAAGGCCGAGGCCGATGATCGCCGCCCAAGAAACCCAGTCGATGAAAGGGCCCCTGTCTTTCAGATACGAAAATGCCCCGATTCCGGAAAGGAACATCGCAACGCAAATCGCGGGCGTGAATCCGTCCGAGACGACCCCGAACAAATCCGTGGACTTTTCCCAGAATGAAAGTTCCGGGAAAAATTTTTTGAGCTCAGGTCCAAAATCCACCCAATGTCCAACGAAGCGGGCGATCCAACTCCCCAAAGAGAAAACGGAGCTGATCAGGAATAGGATTGCCCCAATGGTCAGGAAAACCCTCCCCAATTTAATGGAGACAGGAACTTTCCCTTCTTTCCATTGGATTACCTGGGTCTGTTTTCTATCTTTCATAAAATCAAATCGACAAGTTCCCAGACCAAGAGTCCAATCACCACGACAATGAGCCCCAAAACCACGAAGAAGACGCGTTTGGCGGCAACGGCCTTTCTGACATCTTCGGCACTCGGCACATCCGTAGTGATAAAACTATCCCCAGCGGGTTGTGCTTGCGGTCCCGGGGCGCCGGGAAACGGTGGAATGTTTGGATTTTGTGGGTTGTTTTCAGGCATAGATCAATATTTTAAGGCGGACGATGTCCGAGGATAGGGTTCCGTGTCACGGATGTTGGTGACGCCGGTCAGATACATAAGAAGGCGATCGAAGCCAATGCCGAATCCAGAATGGATGCATCCGCCGTATTTACGGAGGTTGAGATACCATTCAAGGCCTTTGGTATTACCGATCTTGTCCATCTTGGCTTTAAGGATGTCATAACGTTCCTCGCGTTGAGAACCGCCGATGATCTCTCCTTCGCCCGGGACGAGACAATCGCAGGCAGCAACAGTTTTCCCGTCGTCATTCTCCCTCATGTAGAAGGCTTTGATTTCCTTCGGATAGTTGATGAGGAACAACGGTCCTTTAACCACTTCTTCGGTCAGATAGCGTTCGTGTTCGGAACCGAGGTCCTTTCCCCAGAAGATATCGGGGTCATCGAACTTATGGCCATCGGCGACGGCTTTCTTAAGGATTTCGATGCCTTCGGTGTATTCCATTTTGGTGAACGGAGTCGCCAAAACGCGGTTGAGTTTATCCAATAGCCCCGGGGCAATCATCTTGTCGAAGAAAGCCATCTCATCCGGGCATTTCTCAAGCACCCAGCGAATGCACCACTTGATGCACTCCTCCATGCAAGCCATATCGTCATCAAGATCAGCGAAAGCGAGTTCCGGCTCGATCATCCAGAATTCGGAAGCATGGCGAGGGGTGTTCGATTTCTCGGCGCGGAAAGTCGGGCCGAAAGTATAGACGTCGCGGAACGCCAGGGCGAAGGCTTCGACATGAAGTTGACCGGAGACGGTCAAGGAAGCCCTCCTGCCGAAGAAGTCCGTATCGTTCAGCTTGCCGTTTTTATCGGTCGTGGCGATGGTGAAGACTTGTCCCGCCCCTTCGGCGTCGTTAGCAGTGATTTCCGGGGTATGGACATAGACAAATCCGCGGGATTGGAAGAATTCGTGGATACCTAGAGCCAAGGAGGAACGAACCCTGTACAAAGCAGAGAAAGTATTCGTCCTAGGCCTTAGATAGGCCTCCTCGCGGAGGTATTCGAAGCTGTGGCGCTTCTTTTGAAGCGGGTAATCCGAAGCCACATCCCCCAAAACGCAGACTTCCTCCGCATGGATTTCGAAGGGTTGTTTCATCTCAGGGGTCAAAACCAAGGTGCCGGAAATTGAAATCGAAGCCCCCGTCAATAGATGTGAGACGACGTCATGGTTCGGGAGATTCCCGTTATAGACAATCTGGATATTCTTGAAGCAAGTGCCGTCGTTCAAGGCAATGAATCCGATGGAGCCGGAATCACGATTGGTACGAATCCAGCCCTCCAAGAAGACGGGGCCAAGGGAGGATAAATCCTCTCCCGAGGCGAAGCGAGCGTATAGCTCAGAGACAGTGATAGCTTTCTTTTGCATAGCAAAAAGAGTTTACCCCAATAGGGCCATTTGGCAACACGGGAAGACCGTTTTTTAAGGAACAATTCATCCCCTAGGCAAGCGAAAACATTTAAAATGATTCCCATGAGATACAAAGTCGGAGACCCCGTCATCGTCATGGTCGAACGCGGAATCGCCAAAGAAGGCGACGTCGGCGTAATCGACGCCGTCCACAAAGATTGCTACACCGTCGGCTTCTACGCGACGGAAGACGCCCTGATCGGCAACGGGAAATATTACGAAGACGAGCTACGGCCTCAGCTTGAGAAGGAAGAGGAATCCTCCTTCCGCAAAGGCGAGAAAGTGCTTACCCTCAAAGAGGTTGCCACCTATCCCGCCGGACTTGTTGGCATCGTCATCGACGTCTATCCCAACAAAAAAGCCTTGGCGGTTCAGGTAATAAAAGAAGGCGAAGAATTCCCTGCAGTCCTCCCTTATTTGGAAGAGGATGTCCAAAAACTCTCCTAACCTTCAAAATTGTTGAAAACACCGCAAATACTAATTATTTGCGTTGCTTTATGGATTTTTCAATAAACTTATCGTATTCCTCCTGGGTGATGATCCCAGAGGCGAGCAAAGAATCCAATTTTTTCAAAGTTTCCCTGTCTTCCTCGCTCATTGGGGCTTTCTCTTCCAGCAAGGCGGCTTGCTGAGCTGGATCGCTTTTCTTAGTAGCCAACAGGAGGAAGATCACGAAGAAGAAGGCCATCGAAAGAGTGACACAAGCGTAGATGATCGGAAGGTACGGGTTGCCCGCGGAAATGGCTTTGCAGAAGGAGACGGATTCTGCGAGCATCACCGATCCCGCACCGGAAGCGAGCATGATATTCGCTGCCTTTGGCCAACGGGGTCTGAAAGCCAAAACCAGAATGCCCAAAACCAGAATTTGGAAATAAAAGCCGATGTTCGCAACAGAATAGATGCCGTTTAGATTCGCTGCATACCGAGGGCTAAGATGAACAACGCCAATCGTCATACAGGAGACCGAAAGGTAAAGGGCGGAGATGAACTCTTTCCCGAAGCGTCCCTTTCCCCAGACGCAGCAAATAATGCCGAAAACGAATAATCCCAAAGACAGAACCGCTGTCAAAAGACTCCAAACCGCAGGATCGCTAGCGCCATTGGGAATGTAAGAGGCCGAGGACATCACGATCTCATAAATGGATAAAGCGAGAGACGCAACCATCATGAAGATCGAAGAAAGGTAGAAGAGTTGCTTTGGAAAAGTGTTTTTGTTGTCCATGTTTTTCCTCAATTCTCAAAATCCATCCAATGGTCGATCTTCCAGTTCGGATCGACGCCAAGGGAAAGGGGGGCGAATACTTTTTTAGCGTAAAGTCGCTCTGCCACTTTAGCAATCATGGCCGCATTGTCCGTAGTGCACCAGAGCGGGGGGATAATCAACTCGATGGAAGTCCCTGAGAGACGTTCTTTCATCTGGTCGCGCAGATAGCTGTTCGCGGACACCCCACCCGCCAAGACGATTTGCCTCACGCCGAAATCGGAAGCGGCTCTCAGCGATTTTTCGACGATCATCCCAATCGCAACGTCTTGGAAAGAACGGGCCATATCGTCCACGTTCACCGGTTCCCCTTTCATTTTCATGGAGTTCACCAAATTGATGACCGATGTTTTCAATCCGGAATAGGAGAAATCATAGGGACCAGCAGATGGGCCGGGGTCTGGAACGGGAAGATGATAGGTGTGATTCCCTTTTTTCGCATGCTGATCGATGGGAAGCCCACCTGGATAAGGCAAGCCCAAAACTCGAGCTACCTTGTCATAGCATTCACCGACCGCGTCGTCTTTGGTTTCCCCGATGATTTGGAAATCCAAATCCCCTTTCATCAAGACCAGCTCTGTGTTGCCGCCGGAAACGACGACGCAAAGCATGGGGTAATGGAATTCCCCAGCGTATTCGTTCGCATAGATATGCCCGGCCAAATGATGGACGGGGATCAAAGGCTTATCGTAAAGCATCGCCAAAGTCTTCGCGGCTTGAAGGCCGACATGCAAACAGCCGATGAGGCCCGGCCCGCGGGTCACGGCGAACGCATCGATGTCTTCGAGTTTCACCTTGGCCTCTTCCAAAGCTTGGGTCAAACAAACCGTGATGTTCTCGGTGTGAAGCCGAGAAGCAATCTCGGGCATGACGCCGCCGAATTTTTCGTGGACGGCGATTTGGGTCGCGACAACGTTCGCCAAAAGTTTGCCGTCATCAGTGATGGCGACCGCGGTTTCGTCGCAGCTGCTTTCAATTGCCAAAATCTTAGCCATGGATGAGACTCCTTACCATCGCAACGGCGTTTTCTCCGTTGGAGTAATAACCTTTTTTGGTCGTGACGGCCTGGAACTTGTGCTTCTTATAGAATTTCTGGGCGTTCACGTTGCTTTCCCGAACCTCAAGAGTCAGGAATTCGACCGGATCTTCTTGGGACTCGCAATCCTTGAGGATCTGACCAATCAAAAGGTTGCCGATTCCTTTTCTGCGGAAGGCTTCTTTGACCCCGATCTGGGAAATATAGGCGGAATTGAAGGTGATGGAGAAATCGACGAACCCCACGACCTCGTTGTCAACGACCGCGCAGTAGAGATGGGCGACCGGATTCTCGTTCAATTCGTATAGCATCTGCTTTTCGGTGTACGGGGCGACGAAAACGCTATTTTCAATGCCCATGACGGCTTCCATATCCGAAGGCAGCATCTTACGGACAATGGTCTTGAAATGGCCCTTGTCATAATCATCTTTTAGATAAACCGGCCGAGCGCCTAAGCTCTCCTCACAAAGATGAGAAGGGGTGTCGCAGAAATTCAGATTCTCAAGCACATCTCCAGCCTGCTTTTCGATGCCAAGATAAGAAAGATCTCCGCAAGGGACGCACTCCGGATGATCCTTCAAATAGGCAGAGACCTCCTCGTTTTCTTTGATACAATCTTTCACTAAAACCTCTTCTCCGGAATACACCGCAAAATAGCTTCTTTTGCCCCTGGCGTTCATCATAACGGCGCAAATCCTATTCTCGTAAACGAGCCGTTCTTGTCTTTCTTGTTGTAGGCTGTTCCTGCTTTTTTTATCTGGTCAAGGCTGATTGTGTAGT
>SFUB01000005.1 GCA_004561785.1 bacterium
CCAACCCTAAAGGAGAAGGAGGCCCTCCTCATCGAAGGAGGGGATTTCATTCTCGATCCGAACGCCAAAATCTATGATGACCGTTACATCCATTCCTATTTCCTGGACATTTTCTCTCCGGAAGAATGGGAGATCGACTCGAATAAGGTCGCCTCGCAGCTGAAGGCCGTTTCGACGAAAACCCCGAAAAAAGACCTGCTTCCCGGAGAATACGCGACCTTTGCGCTGAATGTCTGCAAAACCGGCTTTTTGCATTTCGATTTCTCCGTGAAGAGCGAAAAAGCCTTGATTTACGTCCTTTTCGATGAGATCGACACGAACGCCTCCGGCCGTGGCCCCATCGGCGTGCTCTTCTATCGGAACACCACGCACAATTGCCTAACCTACGAACTCGGGAAAGGCGATTACTCCCTGGATTCCTTTGAGCCCTATACGGCCAAATACATCCGCGTCTTCGTCCTAGAGGGGGAAGCCGAGGTTAGAGGCGCTTCGATCCGCCTTTTCGAAAATCCCGACGGAGACCGCCTGAAGTTTGACTTCGAAGACCCCTCTTTGTCCAAAATCATGGAAGCGGGGGTCAACACTTTCGTGCAGAACGCCACCGATATCCTGATGGATTGCCCGTCCAGAGAAAGGGCTGGCTGGCTTTGCGACACTTTCTTCTCCGGGCCCGCGGAGAATCTCATCACGGGGGAGAACCTCGCGGAGCGTGCCTTCCTAAGGAACTACGCCCATTACGTCAATCGCGGCGATCAGCCGAAAGGGATGCTTCCGATGTGCTATCCCTGCGACTTCGGCGACAAAGGCTTCATCGTCAATTGGCCGATGTTCTATATTCTCGAAATCGCCAATTACCTTGACCGCCATGACGACGCGACTTTGCTTGAGGAGGCAAAGGAGGGGCTCTTCCTCTTCCTTGCCTACTGCAAACGTTTCGAAAACGAATTCGGTTTGCTCGAATTCGAGGATATTCATCTCTTCGTCGAATGGAGCCACGCCAACGACTACGAGTCCCTGCGCGGGGTCAATCACCCGACCAACATGGTTTACGCCTCTTGCCTTGAGAAAGCTGGGCTCCTTTATGGAAAACCGGAGCTCATCGAACACGCCAATTCCATCCGAAAGAAGGTGAGGGAACTCTCCTTCGATGGGACGTTCTTCGAAGACAACTCAATCCGCGACGAAGAAGGGAAGCTCGTGCGTTCGGGCAGGATCTGCGAGACCACCCAGTATTACGCCTTCGCCTTTGGGCTCGCCGACAAAAAGAGCCACCCCTCCCTTTATTCTTTGGTGAAAGAAAAACTTGGGCCCAAAAGGGACGTGGAGAAAACACTGCCTAACGTCTATCCCTCCAACATGTTCATCGGGGATTACCTAAGGCTGTATTCCTTCACCAAGATGGGCGACTATGCCCTGGTGGAGAAAGAGATTCGGGAATACGCCGAAACCATGGTCGAGAAAACCGGGACCATCTGGGAATTCGATAGCACCTACGCTTCCTTGACCCATTGCTTCGCGAGCTACGTCGTGAATCTTTTAACCGAATGTTTGACGGGGATCAGCCTGATTTCGGAAAAGGAGAAGGCTGTGTATCTGACCTCCTTCAAGCCCGTTTGCAAAGGCGCATTCAAAATAAAAATACCCACCGTGGGCGGGTATATATCGGCTAGCTGCGATGAAGGAGGGAAACTCTCTTATTCCCTTCCGGACGGATATTCGCTCAAGAGGCGATGACGAGTTGAACCTTGTTCTCCTCGAAGGTCTTTAAGAATTCCTTGGGCGGCTCTTCGTCGGTGATCACGACGTCCACCTCGCTCCAGGGACAGTCGGATACCATGTGGGTCTGGCCGAATTTCGTGTGGTCGATGAGCAGAATGTGTTTGGAGGAGTGGCAGAGCATCGCGGCTTTGCAGCGTTGCTGCTCCAGCGTCCCCTCCGTCGGCCCATTGATTAACGAGGCCCCTTTGCAGGAGAAGAACGTCGCCTCGCAGGTAAAGGCGGAAACGAATAAGGCGACATCCCCGGAGATGCTGCTCGCGCTTTTCCTTTGGATTTCTCCGCCTGCGATATAGCCCTTGCAGCTCGGGATGGAGGCTAGCTGCACCCCGGTCTCTAAACCGTTGGTGATGATCGTGATGTCGTTTTTCTTTGTGAGGAAGGGGACGATTTTCTCGGAAGTGGTGCTCGAATCCAAGAAATAGCAGCCCCCGTTCTGAATGAAATCCAAAGCCCGGAGGGCGATCCGGCGCTTTTCGACGACGTTGGACTGTTTGCGGACCAAAGTCGAAGTTTCCCCGGCGGAAGCCCCAATCAAGGAGGCGCCCCCATGGAGGCGCTGGATCAATCCGGCTTGGTCAAGGAGGGCTAAGTCCCTGCGGATCGTGGCGGGGGAGGCGTAGACCCTCGCGGCCAATTCGTCCACGCGGACAAACACCTTTTCCTTGATGATTTCCAAAATCTGATTTTGCCTTTCGTCGATAAGCATGAGAGGCTCCTTTCCGGTTATTAATTTTGTACTATCTATTATAAGAGATGCTTGCAAATGATTGAAAGAGGCTGAAAAATCTTTTGAATTAAGCATTTTTGAGCGGGTATTTCAAGGCGATGAAATTCGAAAAGTGATAAAAAACCGCTCTATTACAGCTTTTTTACCAAAACCCTTTGCCTTTCGCAATCGCTCAAATGATTATTTGCCATTCTTCGAAGCACGCCCGTTAATCATTTATAAGCAAACCGGCTTCGCTTAGAATGAAAAGCAAGTTCGGCAAAAGATGCCTGCAAAGCCAATGAAAGGAGCATCCATCATGATCGCCATTTCGAAAGTCTACGTTGATAGGAGGGAGAACGTTCTCGACGCGAGCTTCCGCCCCGAGTTTTCCTTCTCTTTTGAAAGCAGAAGCGAAGGCCAAGTCAAGACTATCCGCTACACCGTTTCCTCTTCCTCCGCTTTGGAAGGGGATATCTACTCTGCCAAGGAAAGGCCCTTCAAAAGGGAATTCGGGATCTTCTACCAAGGTCCCTCTTTGCTTCCGCGCCACGAATATTTCGTGAACATTATCCTCGGTCTCAGCGATGGCAGCGAGATCTCCAAAAGCGTTTCCTTCCTCACCCGTTTGGCCAAAGAGGATTGGAAAGGCACTTGGATCGGCGGCCCCCAGACCTGGAATGGCGGCGGACTCTCCATCCGCCGGGAGCTCGAATCCTTCCAAGGCAAAAAGGTCAGGCGCGCCCTCGCTTACGTCGCCGGCATCGGCTACAGCGAGTTCTATGTGAACGGCAAGAAAATGGGCGACGAGGTCCTCGGGCCCGGCGTCACGACCTACGACAAGCACATCCTCTATCGCACCTACGACATCAAGGAATACCTCCAAGGCGAAAACGACGTGATCGGCGTCCTTTTGGGCTATGGCTGGTACGGCAAGAGGATCCTCAATTTCCAACTCTACATCGATTTCGAAGATGGGACCGAAGCCGAATACCACAGCTATTCCAACTACAATTGGTGGTTCTCTCCCTCGCCCATCACCGCCAACTCCATCTATTCCGGAGAGTCCTACGACGCGAGGATGGAAGACGTCTATCCGGGCGGCTTCACCAACCCCAAACTCCGCGGGAATTACACCCACATGTGGTTTGGCAGCGTCCACAGCGAGCAGACCCACGGCCAATTGGTCCCTCAGGAAATCGATCCCATCCGCGTCAAAGGGGAATTCCCCGGCACCGTGCTTTCCCGCTTCTCCGAGAGCAACCTCGTCTATGACGTTAAGCAAAACTTGGCCGGCTTCTGCCGGATTGAGGTCAAAGGCAAGCGCGGGGCCAAAATCATCCTCCGCCACGCCGAGACTCTGAAAGACGACGGCCACATCGATCAGACCAACCTCCGCACCGCGGATCAAGAAGACACCTATATCCTCAAAGGCGAAGGCGTTGAGACTTATGCCCCGCGCTTCACCTACCACGGCTTCCGCTACGTGGAGGCTTGGATCGAAGGAGAGGCCAAGATCCTTTCTCTAACCGCCCTCCACGTCCACACCGATTCGCGCAAGATCGGCGAGTTCTCTTGCTCGGATCCCGATTTGAACCGCCTGCACAGAATGGCCGTCATCACCGAGGAAAACAACCAGCACTCGATCCTCACCGACTGCCCCCAGAGGGATGAGAGATTCGGCTGGATGAACGACCTCTCCACCCGTCTGTTCCAGAACGCCTACAACTTCGACATGCTCCGTTTCTACCGGAAGTTCATCGTCGACGTGAACGACACGCAGAACCCCGATGGCTCCATCACCGACACGGCTCCTTATTACACTGGGGGACGCCCAGCCGACACCACATCGCTCAGCTACCTCCTTTTGGCGGAGCTAGGCTACATCAACTTCGGCGATAAGAAGATCATCAAGGACAACTACCCCCACCTCAAGAAATGGGTGGAATTCCTATTGACCCACCAAAAAGGCTACATCATGGATTATGCCTACTACGCCGACTGGGTGAGCTGCGTCAATTACCCCGACGCCGCGAGCGATCCGATCCAGATCTCGTCCTATTTCCTCTTCTGGCACCTCAAGACCTTGGCTCATCTATCTGAGATCCTCGGCAAGAAGAAAGACGCCCAGCATTACGCGAAATTGGCCGCCGAATCCAGAAACGCCATCAACGAAAAGTACTTCCATCAAGACCATTACGGATCCAATGTCCAAGCCGAGAACTCGATGGCCCTCTCCCTCGGCATCTGCCCCAAGAACGCCTACGCCAAAGTCTACGCCTCCCTCCGTCAGTCGATCATCGACCACGATTACCATCTGACCTCCGGCAACCAAGGCTACCGCCACAGCATGTATTTGCTTTGCGAGAACGGGGATGTCGATTTGCTCCTCAAGGTCCTCAAAAACCCGGCCTATCCCGGCTGGGGGTTCATGCTCCAAAACGACGCCACCTCCGTCTGGGAACGCTGGGAAAAGGAGAATCAGGCCACGATGAACTCCTTCGACCATCCGATGTTCGGCTCCTACGACTGCGTCTTCTACCGTTACCTCCTCGGCATCAAGATCGACGACATCTACCGCAACTGCGTCCGCATCGAGCCGGTTTTCCCCGAGTCCTTGACCGAAGCTTCCGGCTCCTTGGATACCCCTAGGGGCAAGATCGAAGTTTCTTACAAGAAGCAGGGGGATGAGATCGAGTACACGCTTTTCCTCCCCGTCTCCATGAAAGCCAGAGTCCTCTTCAAAGACAAAGAGGCCGTTTATAGGGGGAAGAGAGTGCCGAAAACCGGCCTCCTCCTCCGCAACGGAGAACATCGTTTCGTCCTCCGGTAATCCGGTAGTTTGTAAGGGCTTTCCAAAAAAGTGCCGCCGAAGCGGAAACCATGGGCTTGACACGCGTGAAATTTGCGCGGGCGTTTTCAGGGCGCGCGAGCGAAAAATATCAACACATTGAACAATTATCAAAAGTTTGCTCAAACATTGAACGGAAATGCGCAATTGCACAAAATTAGGTAAAGCAATTCAGGAGGTCCAACTATGGGATCCAAAAAGAAAGCGCTTCTAGTTTGCGGTTTGAGTCTCTTCGCGGCCACGGCTTTGGCTGGCTGCGCCGGGGATGAACCCACCCCATCCGAAAGCGTGAGCGGCGGCGAGACTTCGGCTTCCACCCCCGCTAGCAGCAGCGAACAGGAGGCTTCCTCCGAAAAAGGCATCGATATGGAAAAATTCCCAAATTACGTGGAAGACATCGAGAACCTCGCCTATTCCTTCGGCGAGAAGGAGATGATGAGCCCCTATTTCCTCGGCAACGTCATCTACAACGAGACCGCGATGATGACAAAGCATGAGGATGGCAGCGTCTCCGCCGTCCTCCGATACAAACCCAAGAAAATCTTGAGCGTTCGCGATTACACATGGAAGACCGAATATCCGACCGGGTCCTACTCCCTCCAAGACAACAAAATCGTCATGGCGGCGGATGGGGAGATCCCTTATTGGACGGAAGAACAGCTCGTCGGCGTGAACATCCCGGGCCCCTATGTGAAAAAGAACACGATGGCCCTCACCAACACCGCGACCGACTATTACGTCTGGGGCGGCATGGGCATCTACACCGAAAGCGATTTCTACTACGGTCGCCAAGTTCAGGTCTCTTATGTCTATGACGTGAATGACCTCCCTGAGGGCGTGAACCCCGAATGCCTGATCGACTCGCTCCCGAACCTCAAAGCCAAGCTCGAGGCCAAGGGCAACGTGAAACTCGTCACCGTCGGCGACTCGGTGGGGGAGGGCTGCTCGAGCTCCTTTAAATTCAACCATGAGCCCTACATGCACCCCTGGGCCGATCAGATCGTCGACGTCCTAACCGACAAATACGGCGCGACGGTCGTCAACGCGAACCAATCCGTCGGCGGCAAGACCTCGGCCTACACCTCGGAAGACGACAGCAAATTGGCCGACATCGCCAGGGAAAACCCGGATGCCCTCTTCATCCATTACGGCATCAACGACCTCGGCGGGAGCGTCACCCCGAACGGCTTCCGCGAGAACATCGAGCGCATCATCCTCTACGTCCAATCCAACCTTCCTAGTTGCGACATCGTCCTCCTCTCGCCCATCATGCCGAACCCCGGCATCTATGATTCGGAGAGGTTGGGGATGTATGGAGAGGGGCTGCAGGATCTCGCTGACACCTACTCCGATTCCACCCACGGCGTCGCCTTCGTCGACATGACGAAGCTCTCCCTGGATTACATGCAGAACGGCAAGGGCTACTTCGACCTGACCGCCAACGGCATAAACCATCCTAACGATTACGGCCATAGGCTTTACACCCAAGCCCTATCCGCCGCCTTGGTCGAGACGTCTCTTTGGAAGAAATAAGTTCTAAACGAACGAAAGGAAATTACAAACCATGAAATCACTCAGCAAGAAGCTCATCCCGTTCGCCCTCCTCGCCGCCAGCGCCCTCCTCGCCGCCTGCGGCGACGATCCCTATCAGTCCTCCTCCGCCCCCGATCAAGAATCGCAGAATGGCCAAGTCTCGGATTCGCAAGGGGAGGGCTCTGAAAATAACTCCAGCATCGACGTCTCCGTCGATCCGAACATCGAAGACACCATCTCCATCATGGTTCCCTCCGGCAATGCCGAGGAAACCACGATGATCCAGAAAGCCGCCGAGACCTTCGGACTGCTCTTCCCCAACGTCACCGTCAAGATCAACTACGTCAGCATCAGCAACTACGAGACCGCCGTCCGCCAGCAAAGCATGGCCGGCAGCCTCTCCGACATCGTCTGGACCAACAGCCCAGAATACCTTTTCCTTATTAAGAACAACATCGCCGAGCCCCTGAATCCTTATTTCGCGGCCTCCACCGAAGCCGGCGAGTTCAACATCGACGATTACAAGACCCGCTTCTTCGAAATGGGCTCCCAAAACGGCTCCTACTACGTCATCCCCCGTTCCGCCGACACGGTCGTCTGCTTCTATAACGAAGAGCTTTTGACCCAAGCCGGCATCGACATGTCCGCCATCAAAAACGGCTGGACCTGGGACGATTTCAAGAACGTCTGCGCTTCTTGGCGCGCCTACCAAGACGGTAGGGGCAACACCAAGGAGAAAGGCTTCATCTGCTGCGACGCCTACATGAGCGGCTGGAACAGCGTTTCCTATCCTTTCTTCCGCAGCTACGGGGCCGAAGTCATCGACGAGAAGGGCAACTGCACCCTCAACGCCGATTCTACCCGCGCCGCCATCACCGAGCTCCGCGATTTGGTCGACAAAGGCTACATCGTGAAGCCTGGCGTCGACGCCGGAAGCTCCTTCGAGACCAACAGCGTCCCCTTCCTTTTCCAAAGCGCTTCCTTCGCCCACTACGACGATTACCAGAAGATCAAGGGCAAGATCAACGTCGTCACCCTGCCTTTGATCGAGGCCAACAACGCTCCGAAGATCGGCGCCGGCATCGCCGGGTATTCGATCAACTCCAAGATCGACGCCAATAAAAAGAAACTCTGCTGGCAGTTCCTCCGCTACATCCTCACCAAAGAAGGGCAGGAATCCATGGCCGAAGGCGGCCTTCAGGTCCCTCCGATCCGCAACGACATGGATGACTTCACCAAAGAGAAGTGGGGCGAAGGATATGAGGACAAGAACCTCTCCGCCTACACCGTCTTCGAAGAATACAAGATCACCGATGAGTTCCTTAGCCACGCCCCCGTGGACAAGATGAACCGTCTGAACCTCGCCTACGCCGACTTCGTGACCAATGCCCTCCAAGGCCGCAAGACCATCGATCAGACGATCGAAACCGCGGTCAGAGCGATCAACAAAGAGCTCGGAAAGTAATTCATGAAACCCCTCGCGCTCTTCAGCAAAGGAAAGAAGAGGGATTCCGGAGACGCCCCGACCCCCAAAAGGAAGGGGTTCTCCCTTACGATGGAGAAAAGGGAGAACGTAGCCGGATGGCTCTTCGCGACCCCTTTGATTCTCGGCTTGTTGCTCTTCACCCTCGTCCCGATGGTCATGTCGCTCATCTGGGCGTTCAAGGACTACGATGGTTTGACCGTGGATCGCTGGATCGGCTTTGGGAACTTCGTCCACATGTTCAACGACGATGAGCTCCCGAACGTCATCAAAAACACCTTCGTCTATACCTTCTGCTCGATCCCCATCAATCTCATCTTGTCTTATCTCCTGGCTTGGCTAGTCAACAACGACCACAAGTTCACCAAGGTCTTCCGCGTCCTTTACTACCTTCCCTGCGTCATCCCGGCCGTCGTCAGCGGCTTGCTTTGGAAAGACATCACGGGAAATACCTATGGCATCTTCAACAAGATCCTGACCTCAATCGGATTGCCCGCGGCCACCTTCTTCTCCGAGCCTTCCACGGCGATGCTCACCCTCCTCATGATGAACATCTGGAACGTCGGTTCGGGCATGATTCTGTGGCTTAGCGCCTTCAAAGGCATCCCAAAGACCCTCTATGAGGCCGCCAAGATCGACGGCGCGAACGGCTTGCAGCGGTTCGCCCACATCACCATCCCGATGTCCACCCCGGTCATCTTCTTCAACCTCGTCACCTCGGTCATCGGCTCGCTGCAATATAACGGCACCATGGTCATCGCCGGCGACAGCTCCCGCATGGGGCGCGGCGTCGAGGATTCCCTCTACCTATACGGCGTCAAGATCTACAACACCGCCTTCGCGGACGGCCAGCTTGGCTATGCCTCGGCATTGGCTTGGGTGCTCTGCATCTTCATCGCCATCCTGACCTTCATCTTATTCAAGACCAGCAAATGGGTCTTCTACGGGGAGAATCAATAATGGCTACCGCAATCAAACGCTCCCTGAACGAATCCCTGGCCAACCGCCCCGAGAACCGCAACAAGGACACCCAGACCAAGATCTGGAACGCGACCAAGACGACGCTGCTGTTCGTGGTGATGACCCTCATCGCCATCGTCTTGCTCTTCCCTTACATCTTCATGCTCAATAAGTCGCTCATGACGAGCGACCAAGTCATCGATCCGACCGTTCCTTTCTTCCCGGACATCACCAACATCCAGTGGGGGAACTACGTGACCCTCTTCACCCAGGAGCTCAACGGCATCAACTTCGGCGCCGCCTTGCTCCACACCTTCGAGATCGTCCTGTTCAACATCATCGCGATCCCCTTGTCCGCCTCGATGTCGGCCTTCGCCTTCTCCAAACTCAAATGGAAGGGCAAGAACGTCGTCTTCGCCTGCATGATGCTCACCATCATGCTCCCGGGCATCGTCACCCAGATCCCGCTGTTCGTCATGTACAGCAAGATCGGCTGGATCAACACCCTTATGCCCTTCATGATCCCGAACCTCTTCGGCGGCGGGGCCCTCTACATCTTCCTGATCCGCCAGTACATGATGGGCATCCCCAACGAGCTCATCGACGCGGCCAAAGTCGATGGCTGCTCCATGTTCCGCATCTACTGGCAGATCGTCATCCCCAACTGCAAGACCATCCTGATCTACATCATGATCAACGTCTTCTACAACATCTGGGGGGACTACTACGGACCTTTGGTCTATCTGACTTCCTCCGATGCGCCGATTACCTTCGCCTACGCTTTGTTCAAAGCCTCGACCGAAGGTAACGCCTCGGCATACCTCAGCAACATCCGCATGGCCGGCGGCGTCTTCATGACTTTGTTCCCGGCCGTCCTCTTCACGATCTTCCAGAACCAGCTGACCGATGGGGCGCTTACCTCCGGTCTGAAAGGATGAACCCATGAAAGCAGGAAACAGGAAAACCCTATTCGCCTTGTCTCTCCCCTTGCTTTGCCTCGCCTCCTGCGGCGGGGACCCCGTCCCGTCCTCTTCGGAAAGCCGGGAGTCCGATTCCCAGGAGACCTCTTCTTCGGAGGAGGGACTCAAACGCGTCGAGGATAACAGGCAGCTCTCCGACGCCGAATTCACCCGGGCCAATTTGGTCGGCTACGACGAATTCGGGCGCTTCATCTCCCGCGGAAGCTCCTCCACGGGCAAGAAGATGGG
This sequence comes from bacterium, assembly GCA_004561785.1. GTDB lineage: Bacteria > Bacillota_I > Bacilli_A > RFN20 > CAG-826 > Alloenteromonas. The sequence continues at coordinate 10,521 of SFUB01000005.1, forward strand.
CATGTTTTATTTCCTTTGGCATGGGTCCCACGAAACCGGCTTCTACGACGTCACCAAAATCGAAAAAGAACTCCCTGGGGCGACTTTGGATCCCAATGCGGGCGAGATCTCGCCGGTGGAGGCCTTCCATTATTGGAGCGAGCCCCTCTACGGATACTATTCGAGCGGCGACCCCTTCGTCTTGGCCCGCCACGCGGAGCTATTGACCGCCTCCGGGGTCCAGTACCTCATCTTCGACGGCACCAACGGCTTCGAATACATGAACGCCGCCTTATCCCTCTGCGAAGTCTTCCAAGGCTTCGCCGACCAAGGCTTCTCGGTCCCCAAGATCGCCTGGTACAGCAACACCCACAGCGACAACGTCATCGACAAGATCTACGAGAATTTCTATTCCAAGGGCCTTTACGAGGACCTTTGGTACAAAGTCGACGGCAAGCCCTTCACGGTGGCCCGCACCAGCACCTGGAGCGACGAGCAATATACCAAATACAGCGAATTCTTCACCATCAAAGAGGCCCAGTGGCCGGACGATCGCCCGATCCTGAGCGAAGGCTTCCCTTGGATGGACCTCGATTATCCCCAAAACAACTTCGACGGGACGATCTCGGTTTCCTCCTCCCAAGCCCCTGGCCTCAACATGGCCGACCCCAATTCCGCCCAAAGCCGGGCCTACGACCACACCAAGGCCTCCGAAAGCGACGAGGACTACCGCATGGGTCGCAACTTCGAGACCCAGTGGAACACCGCCTTCAACCCCGACCCCGACGAAACCGGGGAGGTGGAGAACGTCTTCCTGACCGGCTGGAACGAATGGATGGCCATAAAGCAGAACCGCAACGGGGTCATCAACTTCTGCGACCAGTACAACGAGCAATACTCCCGCGACATGGAAATGGAGAACGGCCCCTTGGGCGATTGCTCCTACCTCCAGATGTCGCGCCTAGGCAAGAAATGGCTCTACGGCGAAGGGGAGCATTATCTCTACAAGACCAAGACGATAAACCTCGACCAAGAAAAAGATTGGGACGAAGGCACGACCGTTTATCTTGATTTCGCCGGCGACGCGAGGAACCGCGACTACAAGAAAGCCCCGATCTACACCGACGAACGCTACGTCGATAACTCCGCCCGCAACGACATCGTCTCCTCCAAAGTCACCCACGACGCGGACAATCTCTACTTCCGCATCGAGACCGCGGAGAACATCACCCTTCCGGAAGAAGGCGATCAAAAGTGGATGAACATCCTGCTCAATTCCTTCGCCTCCGGGCCCAAATTCGCCCATAACTTCGATTACCGCATCAATTCCTCCAGGACCTCTTCCGCGCTCGCGGTGGAACGTTACCTTGAGGATGGGACGTGGCAGAAGATCGGTGAGGCCCCCTATCGCCTCAAAGGCAAGACCCTCACCCTCGCTCTCCCTTTGTCCCTCATCGGCAAATCCGAAAGCGAATGCCACATTTCCTTCAAAGTCGCCGACAACGTGACCCATGGCGATGACATCATGGACTATTACGTGAGCGGCGATTCCGCCCCGATTGGGAGGTTATCCTACGAATATGGCTACTAATAAGAAAAAAGCGGCGGTGGGATTATCCTCCTTGCTCGCCTTCACCCTCACTTCCTGCGTCAATAGCCCCGTCCCTTCTTCCTCTTCCTCGTCCTCCTCTTCCTCCGACGCCCCTTCCTCTTCGGAAACCCCGTTGCCGGAAGATACCCGGGACCTATCCCCGATCGAATACGCCCGCGTCAACTTGACCGGCAAGGATTCCCTCGGCAGGAAGATCGAGCGTTACGACTCCTACAAGGAGAAGAAAAGCTACGTCGGCCTCTTCTACCACGTTTGGCACGGGGCCCACGAGACCGGGATCTACGACATCACCAAGCTCGAATCGACCGAAGAAGGGAGGATCGCCCTCTCCTCCAGAAGCGACCCCGCTTCCCCGGAAGGGGCCTTCCACTGGGTGACCGAGCCCCTATACGGCTATTACTCCAGCGCCGACCCCTACGTGATCCGCCGCCACATCGAGCTCTTCGTGAATGCCGGCGTGGACTACCTAGCCTTGGACTACACCAATGCCGTCGTCTACCCCGAGACCACCGAGCCCTTGCTCGATGCCTTGCTGGAACTCTCCTTCCAAGGAGTCCCGGTGCCGAAGATCGTCTTCTACACCAACAGCAGCTCCGGCTCGACGGTCAACAGCATCTATGAGCTCTTCTACGCCTCCGGCAAATACGAGAATATCTGGTTCTCTTTGGATGGCCTCCGCCCCCTCATCATCGGCATCACCGAGAATAACGGCAACGCCTCGGACCAGACCAAATACGCCCAAGGCTATTACGGGCATGAGTACCGCGATTACGTGAGCAACGCGATGCAGCAGTACTTCGACGTCCGCGAGTCGGCCTGGCCTAACGGCGATTACAACGCGAACTCCATCCCTTGGATGACCTGGCAATACCCCCAGCTCATCCCTGAGGAGACCCGTTCCATCGTCATCCCCGCCGCCCAGCACGCCCACGACGTCGTCTACGCCTCCAGCAAACGCAACGAATGCTCAAGGGGCTACGACAACTTGACCCATGAGAAATCCGCCTCTTGGTGGGAAGGCCAATCCTTCCAGCAGATGTGGGACTACGCCTTGGAGCATCAGGACAGCATCGACAACTTCTTCGTGACCGGCTGGAACGAGTGGATGGCCATCAAGCAATGGGCCGCCGTCGACGGCACCCACTCCGTCCAGTTCGTCGATGACTACAATCAGGAATATTCCCGCGATCTTGAGATGACCAAATCCGGCGAGCTCAAAGACAATTTCTACCTTCAGTTCGTCGCCAACGTCAAAAAGCTCAAGATGAATCCCTTCGTCCGCTACAAAAAGCCCAAGGCCACCATTGAGCTCGACAAGTTCGAACAGTGGGCCTTGATCCCGGGCTACGCCGATATGGAAGGCGACGCGATCAAACGCGACTTCCAAGACTGCGTGATCGATAGCGGCGGGAAACGTTACTTCGACGACTCCGCCCGCAACGACATCGTCCTGACCAAAGTCTGCGAAGACGCGGAGAACCTCTATTTCTACATCAAGACCAAAGAGGACATCACCTCCTACGAGAAAGGCGATGCCACCTTCATGAACGTCTTGATCCACACCTCCGACGAATTGCCTTCCTTCGAGGACTATAACTTCATCCTCAACCGCACCCTCGAAAACGGCAAAGGTTCGATCGAAAAGAGCCTCGGCGGCTTCTCCTTCGAGAAAGTCGGCGAATCCGAGGTCTATATCCAAGGGAACGTCATGACCATGAAAGTCCCGAGGTCCGCCTTGGGGCTAGAGGCAAATAGCGACATGTACTTCAAAGTCGCCGACCACGTCACCCATCCTGACGACATCATGGATTATTACGTCTCCGGAGACGTCGCCCCCTTGGGGAGACTCGGCTACGGCTATTAAGCATATCCAATAAAAAGGAGGGCAGAACAACAGAGAGAATTCCTGAATCCGATCCGATCCGACAAACAGCCCGAAAGGGCAGGAGAAAACAATGAAAAACAAAACCAAATTCGGCATCGCGGGCGTCTTCGCCCTCTCTGCCGCCTCCATCGCGATGGCTTTGTCGAACGTCCCCGCCTCCGCCGTCAGAGCGGAAGGGGAGACGGAGACCAAGATCGCCGGCGTGGTCAACAACGCAAACATCTTCGGCGGGAACAAAGCCGCGATGTTCACGATCGAAAGCGCGCCGGACTTCGGCGCCTGGTATGGTGCGGCAAGCGCTTCCGTCACCCCGGCCCCGACGTTAGTCAATCCTTTCGGAGAGACCGTCACGACCAACGGCATCTTCCCCTATGGCAACCACATTATCTTCGCCTACGGGAACGTCAACCAATATGGGAACATCGTCTCCTTCGCCAAGGACGCGGTGATCTCAAGCTCCGCCGCCGGCAACTTCAAACTCACCGAAGGCGCCGCCTACATCTGCAAAGTCCCCAATGGGGAAAGCGGGGATTGGACCCCCTTCATCGAGCCGAATTCCGTCACCGTGCCGGAAACCAAGGTGAGTCTTGGCGTCGCCGCGACCTATCAAGTTAACGCAAGCGTCGACACCACGGAAGAAAACCCCCTCGTCTTCTACAGAAGCTCCAACACCGACGTCGCCGATGTCTCCGCTTCCGGCGTTGTGACCGGGAAAACCACCGGCACTGCGACCATCTCCGTCTATAGCGGGCTCAAACACGCGGAAATCGAAGTCACCGTCGAGGAAGGCGCCGTCTATGAGTCCTTTGAAATCGCCGGAGAGGCCTACTCCCTCAATCAGGGCGACGACTGGCGCATGGGCCTCAAGGGAAAGAAGGGCATCAAGCATTTCTCCAACGGATCCTCCGTCGAAGTCGACATCACCGAATCCATGTGCGACGCGACCGGATTCGATTCCGAGAAGCTCGGCTCCCAAAAAATCAAAGTCAACTGCGACGGCAAGGAAGCAGAACTCTCCTATAACGTGGTCGCGATCCCCGAGATCAAAGTCAACGAGAAGAACTTCTTCGGCGCCGATAAGACCGGCTGGGGCCAATTCACCTTCATTGCCGGCGACGTCGAGGATAGGTCGCAATACCTCAACCTCAGCAAAGAGCTCGTCGCTTCCGTCAGCGAGCACATCCTCGTCAACGGCCAGCCGATGAACCTAACCGGCGTCAAGAACCTCGGCGGGGCCCGTTACATCTTCTATACCCCCGTCACCTTCAAGCAGGGCGACGTCGTGACCATCAAAGCCGGGTTCCGCTTGTATCAATACACCGGGACGAGCAACGGCAACCATGACGCCAACGGCGACGGCTACTTCACCGCGGTCAGAGAAGTCAAATCCGACTTCAAATACGTTGCTACCAGCGCTTCCACCTTCGCCACTTGGGAAGCAGATCCCGTTGGCTTCGAACTCGCCCCCCACGCGAGCGAGATCTTCGTCAATGAGCAGATGAAGCTCGACTGGACCATCACCTCCCCCGAAGGCATGACCGCCTACGGCACCCCGACCTTCTCTTCCAGCGACGAAGCGATCGCAACCGTCGATAGCAACGGGCTCGTGGTCGGCAAAGGCATCGGCGAAGTCACCATCAAAGCCACCCTCCGCTGCGCCGAAGGCGAAGTCGAGAAGAGCTTCACGCTGAACGTCTTGGCCGAGAAGACCCGCACCGGCGTCATCTTCTCCGATGCTTGGAAGGTCTATTCCTTCATGAAGGGAGAGGACGCGAGCTCCTTCGCCCCGACCCTAACCAAGGCCAAGTTCATCTACGAAGACGGCAGCAACTCCGCCGAATTCCCGATTCTGGATTCCGACATCGTCACCGTCTCCGCGGTCGACACCTCCGTCGTCGGCGAAGTCGATCTGCCCGTCACCTTCAAGCGCGGCGAAATGACCTTGAACGGCTCCATCAAAGTCAACGTCTACGAACCGATCGAAGAGAAGGTCAAACAGGTCGCGATCGTCGACTGGTTCGACTATTCCACCTTCATCCAGTGCGGCAACACCTGCACCAACAAAGCCAACCTCACCGACTCTAACTACGGCAAGAAGTTCATGGAATACATCTCCTATAACCGCGCCGACGGCACCAAGGTTGAGCTCTCCTCCGTCTACCAGCTCGGCGCCAACATCGCCATCTTCCCGAAATTCCTCTACAACGAAAGCGGGCAGAAGATCGTCAACGCCGATAACTACAACCAGCTCTATCAAAAGGGCGATATCATCACCATCAAGGAGAAGACCCCGCTCTTCACCTGGACCGGCAACCTCGAGGATCCCGGCAACCGCAACGCCCCGATTGAAGGGACCGGAACCTGGGCCATCGAAGGCTACATCGAAGAAGAACTCGTCTACAAATACGGCGATACCGGATGGGTCCGCTTCGTTGAGACCAAAGAGCTCGTCGCCAAAGCCGACGAGATCACCGTCACCATCGGCAAACCGGCCCTCGCCAACATCACCCGCGGGCCTAGCGGCGCCAATTCCGGCGTGATCACCTATTCCTCCAGCGACGAGAGCATCGCTAAGGTCAACGAGAAGACCGGCGTCATCCAGGGCCTCAAAGCCGGCGACGCCACGATCACCGCGACCTGGGTCAGCGACGAAGGCGACAAAACCCTGACCAAATCGATCACCGTCCACGTCGTCGACGCCCTCAAGTCGCTGAAGGCCAACGCCACCGCCGAAGTCAACAAAGGCGAAGACCTCGACCTCAGCAAGCTCGGCCTCAAAGCCGTCTACGCCTCGGGTGAGGAGAAAGACGTTGACCTCTCCAAAGTCACCGTCGCCGGCTTCGACAAGAACACCGCCGGCGCCCAGAAAGTCACCCTCGCCTACACCGAAGGCGACGTGACCGTCAGAGCGACCGTGAACGTGACCGTCAAAGACGCCTCTGCGCCCGTCTCTTCTGAAACCTCCGAGCCGAGCGGCGGAACCTCCGAAACCCCGGCTCCGGATCAGAACAAAGGCGGATGCGGCGGCGAGATCATCGGCACCGGCATCGTGGCTGCCCTCGCTCTCACCGGCGTCGCCGCCATCGCCATCAAACGCAAAAAAGAGGACAAGTAATCCGGATTCGGATTGACCTCTCAGCCCGCGGACACCCGCGGGCTTTTCTTGCTCTAGGGCAACAAAGAGCAAAAAGAAAACCCGCCGAAGCGGGTCTTCCCGAAAGGAGAGAAGAGGGTTATTTGTCTTCGGGCTTGGTCTCAAGGGTGAGATCGTAGTCGCCGAGGTGCTTCATCTTGAAGCCGTTCTTCTTGTATTCCTCGTAATCGAAGGCCTCGAGCTCATCGATCGCGAGTTTGTGGAACTCATAGAAGTTGTGCCACCATTCGTATCCGTCCCCGAGATTGTGGGACAGGTAGGCATCGGCGATGTCGCAGCCCATCTGCGGGGCCACGTAGAAGGCGCCCATGGCGAGGACGTTGACCCCGTTGCCGGTGATGGCGCGGAGGGCGGCGGGGACGCTTTCGACGACGCCGGCCATGACGTGGGGGCATTTGCTCGCGGCGATGTGGATGCCCATGCCGGTTCCGCAGAAGATGAGGGCGCGCTCGAATTCGCCTTCGCTGATCTTGGCCCCGACGCGGAGGCCGACGCGGTGGAACATGTTCTCCGTGTCGTTGGGGTCGCTGTCTTTGGTGACCCCGATGTCGGTGATCTTCCAGCCCTTCTTGCGGAGGTGCTCGCAAACGGCTTCCTTCAAGGGGTAGCCGGCGAAGTCGGCGCCGACGAGAAGGTATTTGTCTTTGATGGTTTTCATTGAAACTATCTCCTTTGCCTTATTGTAACCTTTCCGCGCGGGTCTGACCTTTTTTGCTCATTTGTTGAGCGGTGCTCATTTGTTCTGTCAAAAACCGGCGCTTCCGTCTACCTTTCTTTTCCTTTCGCCCCTATAATCTCTCGGTTGCTTAGGAGGTCATTCATGTCCAAATCCAAATCCGGGAAAATCTCACTGTCCCATCTCTTCTTCTTGCTCTCCGGGGTGTTCTTCGTCGTTTACTATCTTTTGAGCGAAGGCATGCCTTCCTTCTCCGGGATCCTGCCGATCTTCAAATTCGTCGTGGAGCTCTTCGTCTTGCTGATCGTCCTCTTCTTCTATGGCTTCTTCCTGTTCCAAAGCAAGGGCAGCGGGGGAGCTTCGCGTTCCATCGCCCCATCTTTGCTCGTCCTCATCTTGGTCGGCGGGTATTCGATGAACTTCGGCTCTCCGGAGGCGAATGGGATCATCACCTCGATCGCCACCTTGTTCTATGTCCTCATCGTCGCCTGCGGCTTCGTCTTCCTCTTCGTCCACAGCAAAATCTTAGGCTACGCGTTTTCCTATTCCTCTTTGGTCTACGCTTGCTTCGTATCGGTTTCCTATCTCGTCGTCTTGATCATCTCCCTTGTCGATAACGGCGCCTTCAGCTTGACGAAGCTCATGGAGACCCTCTTCTTCCTTTTGGGCTTGGTTTTCCTTTTCCTCGGCGGGGAGAGGGTGAGCCGCAGGAAAGAACTGCTGATGTAGGAGGGACAAGCGGCGATTCCATGCTCCTTCAAGGCGGGGCTCCCTCGCCTTTTTCTTTCGTCTCCTTTCCTCGGCCTTTTCGATTCTTTAAAAAGGCTTTACAAATTTTCTCCCGCTTCTATTTTCTTTGCATTGCCATATGCTTGGCATCTTCAACGAAAGGAGACGCGATGAAAGCACGCGGAAAACTCAAAACGCTGACCCTATGCTTGCCTGCCTTGGCCTTGGCTTCCTGCGCCGGGATCCCGGTGGATGCGGAGAACCAAGAGGGGGAGCGGGAACTCTCTTCCTTCCTGGAGGCGGCCCGGAAGGGCTTCGCCATGAAGGGGGACAAGATCCAAAAAGTGGTGGACCTATCCGGGAATCCCCTGTTCGAAAACACCTATTCCTACGACTACCAATTCGATTCGGGGGATCATCCGAAGATCTACGAATCCTATTCCTACCCCTCGGGGGGCCAGCAGGTCACCGAGACGATGAGCCTCTGCCGGAGCGACGATGGCTACGTCGCCAGAGAATACATCAATTACAGGAACGAAGTCGCCTACGCGAAAGTCCCGGGCGATGACGGCTATTACGCCTTCTACGATGAGTACTTCACCAATCCCTTTGCGATGGTGGACGTCTCCGATTTCTCCTTCGCTTCCAGCGAGGGGGCAACCGTCTATTCCTTGGCGAATTCCAAGTTGAACGCCTTCGATTACTTCTTGACCGGGAACCCCCAGCCTTTGGCTTCGATCGACCTCGTCCATTCCGGCGAAAGCTGGAACATCCAGACGACCTCCGTCGTCTTCACCGGCAGGACGCAGAAAGAGAACAAGGAATACCAACGCTGCCAATGGACCTTCGTCTCCGATTTGGCTTTGTCTAGCCTAGGGGATGTCCATTTGAAGGGGGCCACCCCCAACAAAAAGAGGGAAAACGTCCTTCTAAGGCAAGCCTTGGACGCCATCAAGGACAACTTCACCCTCACCTGCGTCCTTTCCTTGGCTTCCGACCCCTCCACCCCCATCCAAACCAAAGTGAGCTATTTCGATGGGGAATCCTATTACATCGATCTCGAAGCGAGCAAGGATGACGCCACGCAGGATTATCTCTACCACAAAGACCCGTTCTCCGATTCGGACTTGCTCTACGAATACCGTTACGATTCTTCCAGCCGCCTCTGGATTCAATCGCCCAAAGACGAGGAATCGAGCTACAACGTCAACCCTCAGCCCAAAAGCCTCTTCACCCCGCATCTAGACGAGGTGAGCATCGATCTCTTTGCCGAGGGGATGGACAAGGACGACTGGTTTGAGATGGACAACCAACCCGCCGCCCCCTACCTCGGAGAAGGCTTCTTCTCCGCGGGGGAGATGCTCCCTTATTACTCCTATGGATACGGGGCCGGAGGCAAGATCAAAGTCCTCGATGACGGCATCAAGGTCTCGCTTCCCTTCTACATGCCCGTCTCGAGCTCCTACGCTTTGGTGAATTACGACCTCACCTATTCCCACATCGGCTCGACCGTTCTCCCGGAGGTGGATTTATGAAAACCAAGAACGCCTTGCTTCTATTGGCCTTGCCTCTATTGCTATGCGCCTGCGGAACCGATGATTCCTCTTCTAGCCTCATCCCATCCTCAGGCGAAAGCTCCGAAAGCGGTTCAAGCGATCCCTCTTCCGCACCGGATGAGGCCAAGATCCCCGATTACGTCTACACCCAAATCAAAGCCGCCGCTTCCTCTTACCGGGTCAAGATCCGCGAATACGAGAAAGTGACCAAGGTAGGCGGGGGAGAGCTTCAGACCAACACCTACGATTACGACATCATCAACGACGCCTCACATAGCGGGGGAACCCACCATGTGACCATTTCCGGCGGAACCTCGACGGTCCAGGATTACGTCAAAGGATCCCGCGGATACACGAGCATCGAAGGCCTCAATTACAAAAACGAGGTCGTGACCACCGAGGTCCTCGACGGTTCCTCGCGGACCGTCTATGAACGCGAATTCGCGAATCCCTTCCTGTTCCTCGTCGAAGGCGACCTTTCCTTCGCCAGCGAAGGCCATTACCTCTTGAATCCGAAGAAGACCCAGCTCTTCGCCAAATACCTCTTGAACGCCGAATACGAAGTCGCCTCCTGCGAATTCGTCTATTCCGGGGAGGCTTTGACCCAGATCCTCGTCGCCTCGAAGGAATATTCGATGAACTACAAGGATGCGAATACCAACCTTTACGTCCCCGCCCGTTTGAACTATCAGGCCGATTGCCGCTTCTCGGGCTTAGGGACCGTCGCCTATCCCCACGTCGAGCCGGAGAAGAGCAAAGACCCGGAGAAAGAAGCGATCCTCAAAGCCGCTTTCCAGGCCATGGGGGACAACTTCACCGTCTGCGTCGGCTCTTCCTATCAGGGCGAAGAACCCAACCCCGAATTCGACAGCTATTGGTACTTCACCGGCGAGGAGGTCTACCACCAGTCTCACATCGACGACGAGACCAAACGCTTCGACCTCTATTACCACAAAGACGCGGAGAGGAGCCCTGACAAGCTCTATCTCTACGATTACGACGAGACCAACGGGCAATGGATCTACAACGCCCCCATCTACAGCGCTTCCTATAATGTGGACCCCCAGGATTATTCCTACTTTCTGCCCCATTTCGCCGAGATGGCCCCCGAGCTATTCACCTACGTCGAGAGCGAGAAAGCCTTCGTCTGCGAAGTCGATTCCGCCCTCAAATACCTCGGCAACGATTTCCTCGGAGGTGGCTATAAGATCTCCGACTTCACTAACGGCAAGGGGAACCTCGCCAAGGTCTACCTCAACAAAAACTCCACCCGCGTGGACAAGGTCGTCGTCGGCTACTACGCCGTCGACAGCCAGGGATACGACGTATCCCGGGCCTACACCCTCAACTTCTTCGATGTCGGAACCACCGTCCTGCCGAGTTTCGTGAATGCATGAAAAGAGAAAGCAAAATGAAAAAGAAAACCGTAATCACCAGCTTGCTGGCTTTGACCTTCCTAAGTCTCGCCGCCTGCGCCCCCAGCCCCGATTCTCCATCTTCCTCCGAAGCGGGGGAATCTTCCTCCGTTTCTTCCGCCGATGCCTCCTCGAATGAGAGTTCCGAAGCGAGCTCCGCGCCTGAGGTATTGACCGTATCGATCCTCGCCCCGGAAAAAACCGTCCTCGAAATCGGGGAAGAGGAAATCCTCGAAGCCAAAGTCGAAGGCTCTGCCTCCGAGCACCGGATCAATTGGTATTCCTCCGCCCCGGAGGTCCTCTCCGTCACCCAGCAAGGCAAGATCATCGCCTTGGCGGCCGGGACGAGCGAAGTGACCGCCAAGGTCGGCGAATTCTCCTCCGCGCCGCTTCTTATCACCGTCAACCGCAAGAAGGTCCCAAGCGTCACCTTGGAAGCCCCCTCCAGCACCCAGATCGAAGTCAACCAGACCCTGCAGCTTACGGCCAAGACCGTCGATGATGAAGGTTTGACCCTCTCTTTCTCCGCCGACAACGACAACGTCGAAGTCAGCGCGGAAGGCTTAGTGACCGGCAAGAAAGTCGGCACGAGTCATGTCGTGGCCTCCTTGGGCGAAGGGATCGTCTCCAACGCGATCGAAATCACCGTCTTGGAAGAGAGCAAAGACCTCTCCGTGACCCTCAAAGCCCTTGAGAAGGAGATCTTCCTCAAAGGCGAGACCTTCTCCTTGGAAGCGGAGGTAAAAGGGAACGTCAATTCCTACCCCGTCGTCTATTCCAGCAGCGCCCCGGAAGTCGCCTCCGTCAGCGAAGAAGGCCTCGTGACCGCCGTAGCCGCGGGGACCGCCACCCTTTCCGCCTCCGTCCACGGCGTCTCCGCCTCCGTCTCCATCCGCGTCTTGGACGCCTATGATCCGGTCGAATCGATCCGTTATGTCTCTTCCGCGGTCACTTTGGCCAAAGGCGAGAGTCTCGTCCTTGAGAAAAAAGACGTGAGCATTCTGCCGATCACATCCGACCAAAGCTTCACCCTCACGAGCTCCAATTCCAAGCTCGTCTCCGTCGACGTTGATGAGATCTCCGCCAAAGGCTTGACCGGTGACACCCCGGTCACCGTCACCTTGAGAGCGGGGGAGGCCAGTTTCGACATCGCCGTCACCGTCGTTACCGCTAAAACCCTCCACGCCGGAGAAGTGAAAGCCAAACTCGAGAAAGCCGCAGCCTCCGAGCTCACTCAAGCCAAGAGTGGCCACTTCTACATGAATGACAAGAACGCCGCAGGCGAGGATACCACCTACGAGAAGTTCGATTTCAAAGTCTATAGCGATTCCAAGAGCGAGGTCCATTACCAAAAGAAAGCCACCTCTTCCTGGGCTAACGCGGATCAGCGAATCACTTGGACCAAACTCGGCGACAGCCGCTTGATCAAAGCGAGTCAGGATCTTGCCGACGGCGCGGTCAAGTCCTCCTTTTATTCCTCTTATAATATCGTTCCCGACGATTCTTCCTCGACCGAGTATAGCGACGTCAAAGCTTCCGTGGCTGAAAAAGCCCTGAACCTTCCGATCGTGAACACGGGCAACGACGCCTCCAAGATGGGCTTTGCCCAATCTGTCCTGAACACCTATTTCCCCTCTTCCGGACACACTTTCTTCAGCGAGGATTCTCTTTCCGACCTTGTCGATACCTTCACCTTCTCCCAGACCGGGAATGTCTATACCCTCGGGATTGATTCCATGGCGACCGCTTCCTCGAGCACCAAAGACCACGTCGATCTGACCTTGGAATTCGAGGGTGATCTGCTCAAGAGCGTCTCCGGCACGGTCGCTCACTTCAAAGGCGAGACCGATTGGGACACCGACAAGACCATCTGGTCCGCGAATGGATCCACCGTCCTTGATGGCGCGCTTGAAGTCGGGGAAAGAGAAGCCTCTCCCGCGGATTCCTTCTCCGCGGAGTCCCTCCTTGCCACCTCCTTCGACGCCCAGTTCTATACCGGCTACGGCGCTTCGAAGAAAGTCGCCACGAGCTTCGGCGTGAACGTCGACATCTCCTACGAGGCGATCAATGTGGTCCCCGAGACTTGGAATAAGGACGTCGACCCCATCTCCATCTCCTTCCCCGGCCATGAGAACATCGTCAAGAAATCCTCTTACGGCTTTTCCTTCAAAGTAACCGAGGAGATCGCCGACCTCGAAGTCGTCGTTTCCACGCTCAACGTGTCGAAGACCTACCACTTGAGCATCGAAGAACTCAAGACGCAGAAACTTGCCTTCGCCAAGGAAAGCATGAAGACCTTCGTGGGCGAGAAACTCTCCGAGCAAGTCAATTTCGACAAGAACGCCGTGACCGACCTCACCTTCTCCGTCGTCGGCGACAATGCGGACAAGGCCACCATCACCGTCAACAGCCTAAGCGCCAGCTTGGGTTACTGCTCTTTCTACTTCACCGCAACGGAACAAGGAACCTATTCGATCGAGGCTTCGGATGCGAAATCCGGCCTCAAGGCGAAGGCGACCGTCACCGTCTTGGGCAATAGCGACGCCGAGCTCGTCGACTTCCTCACCTCCTCCTCTTGGAGCGGGAACTACGGTTCGAAGAACATCGCGATGAGTAAGCAAGAGGATGGGTCGATCAAACTCGTGATGACCGTTTCTTGCATGGACGATTATTATGATGACGTTTACGTCAAAGCGACCATCGTCTTCAACGTCACCGATTGCAAACTCGTCTTGGTTTCTTCCACCAACGACAACTCCGATTCGGAGCTGACCTGCACCTCCATTGCCTTCGCTTCGGGGAAGCACTCTTCTATCCTCGTGAAGTTCTCCATCAATGCGGAATGGAGCGTCGATAACATCACCCTGACCGCCAAATAAGGGAAAGCAAAAAAGCCAAGGTCGCACGATCTTGGCTTTTCCTTTATCGTTTTATCTAGACAAACAGCCTTTGCTTAATCGCTTCATCCCGTCTTCGACCCGTTTCCTTTGGGTGGCCAAATTGATGCGGACGTGCCCTTTTCCTTCTTGCCCATACGTCGAGCCCGGAGTGATCCAAAGGCCGGTAAGTTCCCTTAGGCGACGGCAGAAGGCGACGTCATCTTCTTCATAGGCAGAAAGATCCGCCCAAAGGAGATAGGTCGCCTCCAAGGGGGCTACTCTCGCTTTCGGGAGGTTGGCCTTAAAATAGTCTAGGCAATAGAGGCAATTCGCATGGACGTATTCGTTCATTTGGTTTAGCCATTCCTCGCCTTCCTCCAAGGCGGAAATCGCGACGGGGTAAGAAAGGAAGTTCCCTTCGGCGACTTCGTCTGCGTTCAGGGCGAATTTGAGTTTGCTTAGGATCTCCGGGTTTTCCGCGTAGCAAGCGGAAGTCTGGATCCCAGCGATGTTGAAGGCCTTCGTTGGGGCGAGGAGGGAGATGGAATTCAAACGGGCCTCTTCGCCGCAAAAGGAGAAGGGCGTGTAGGGGTTTTCTTTGCTTCCGATCAAGGCGTGGACCTCATCGGAGATGACCAAAACCCCATGGCGGAAGCATCGTTTGGCGAGTTCCATGAGCTCTTCTTGCCTCCAAACTCTTCCCACGGGATTATGTGGATTGCAGAGGACGAGGATCTTCGCCTTTTCCCTTGATAAGAGCATTTCCAACGAGTCGAAGTCGATCGAATAATGTTCCCCTTCGTTCCGTAAGGGGCAGGAAAGGACTTTCCGGAAGGAATTCTCGACGGAGTGGTTGAAGACGTTGTAGACCGGGGTGAGCAAAAGGACTTCATCGCCCGGGTTGGAGAACGCCCGAATCGCGGTGGACAAAGACGGGATGATGCCGAGCGAGAAGGTTAAGCAGTCCTTTTTCAAATCCACGTCAAAGGCCTTTTTCCAAAAATGGACGTAAGACAAAGCCCAGGAATCCGGAAGTTCGCTATAGCCAAAACAAGGATGGGAAATCCGTTCCCGAATGACCTTTTGGATGCAGGGGGCCACTTCGAAATCCATGTCGGCGACCCACATGGGAAGCTCGTTTTCCTTGCAATTCCATTTGCAGGAGTTCTCTTTGGAACGATCCACGGGTTTATCGAAATCGAATTTCATAGATCTTCAAACCTCGTTTTCGCCGGATCGATGAATTCCTTCTCCAGAATGAGTTTTTTGATCCCCTTGGAGGCGATCCTTCCCGAGATCGGATTCTTGACCGAATCGATTTCGGTGAGAATTTTGGCGTCGATATTCGAGCAGTACTCGAAGATGAGGTCGCTATCAACGACTTCGCAATCGACGAGGGTGACGTTTTCCATGTAGCAGAAGCCCTGATGCGACTGGATGCGGCAATGGATCAAAGTGACGTTTTTGGAGTTCCAGCCGAAGTATTCCCCAATGACGGTGCAGTTCTTGAGGGTCACCTTATCGCAGTTCCAGAAGGCGTCTTTCGTATGCAAAACCGAATCCACGATTTCGATGTCGCTTCCCCCATCAAAAGCATAGTCCCCGATCAGGCGAAGGTTTTTGGCCCTCACCTTCCTGCATCCCATCCCGAAATAAGCCCCGTTTTCGGCCGTGACGTTCTCCAAGATGACGTCGCGGTTCCACCAAAGAGTCTCTTCGGCGTTTGAGAAAGAACAGTCTTTGAGGAGAAGGCGTTCGCATTTGCGGAAGTTCTTTGGCCCATCGATTTGGCAGGAAAAGAAACCTGCGTCCTTGGAATACCAGACCCCGGCCCTTTCGCTTGAAGCGAAGAGGCAATGCTCCGCTTTGAGATTGTCGCCATACCAAAGCGGGTATTTATAGGCGAAGGTCGTCTTTTGGGCGGAGACGAAAGAACCCTCCTTGATGGGGGATTCCCCATCGGTGAAGAGACAGTTGAGGAAAAGGGCATCCTTGCAGGAATAAGCCGCCCTCTCCCCGGTTAAGGTTTCGTTTTCGATGATTGTCATAGTGCCATTCTAACCGCCTTCATCTTTTCGGGAAAGCGCATTCCTTCTTCCCTAAAGGAAGAAAATGGGCAAGAATTCCCCTGATATGAGAATCTGCGTTTTCTGCGGGTCCAGCTTAGGCAAGGACCCTGCCTTCCAAGAACAGGCCGAGAACCTAGGTAGGCTTTTCGCCGAACTCGGCATCGGCCTCGTTTACGGGGGATCGGACCGAGGCCTCATGGGAAAGGTCTCCGGAGCCTGCTTCGAAGAAGGCGGGGAAGTCCTCGCCATCGAGCCCTCTTTCTTTTTGGAGTGGGGGGCCACGACGGAGAAGATCACCCGCTTGATTCCGACTTCCACCATGAGCGAGCGGAAGCAGAAGATGATGGAGCTTTCCGATTCCTTTTTGGCTTTGCCCGGGGGCATTGGGACCCTCGACGAGATTTCCGACGTCGCGACTTGCCTTGGGCTTGGACAAGCCAAAGGGAAGCTGATCCTATTCAACCTGAATCATTTCTACGACCCTTTCCTAATTCTCCTCAAGCAATATGAGGAGCAGGGATTCTTGTCCCCGGATTGGAAGGGGCGTCCCATCGTTTGCAATACCTTTGCGGAAATAAAGGAGGCCCTCGAAGGCCTCAGGGAGGAAATCCATGCCTAGGCTCATTCTCATCGGCGGGGGCTCTAGCTCCGGCAAAAGCTTTTTGACCCAAGAAGTCATCCGCCGCCTCGGAGGGGAAGGGATCACCCATCTCACTTTGGACGATTATTACAAAGACCAATCCTCGATGACCATGGAGGAAAGGCTCAAGGTCAATTACGACCACCCCAGGGCGTTCGACTGGAAGCTCATGCGCGAGCAAGTCGCCTCCCTGAAGCAAGGCAAAACCATCGCGAAGCCCGTCTATGACTTCGTGGAAAGGACGCGAAGCGACAAAGTGGACATCGTGAAGCCCGATAAGCTCATCGTCATCGAAGGCATCATGGCCCTGGTGGACAAGCAACTCCGTCAGATGGGCGATCTGCGCGTGTTCATCTCCGCCTCTGCGGAGAGGAGATTCCTCCGCCGCCTCATCCGCGATTCGGAAACCCGCGGCAGGAGCTTCGAGAACATCGTGCATCAATATTTCTCAACCGTTCAGCCGATGTACGAGGAAGTAGTCAAACCTTCTTCGAACTACGCCGACCTCGTCATCAACAACGACGGCGTTGAGAATCTGGCCCTTGAAGTCCTGACCCTTTTGTTCCGGAAGGAACTCGACCTCGCGACCGCCGGAGAGCCCTCCGCGAACAAAGAAGGGGAGGAATTTCAGGAGGAAGTCCTATCCAAGGTCTTCCAAAAGAGGGGAAAATGAACGGGGTTTATGGGGCTCGGCTTGCCGCGGCCAAGGAATGGGTCAAAAAAGCCAAAAGGATCGTCTTTCTTGGAGGGGCGGGGGTGTCCACCGGATCTGGAATCTCCGATTTCCGCTCCGAGAAAGGCCTCTATAACATCCGCTCCAAATATGGCGTCCCTTATGAGCAGATGCTTTCCCATGCTTATTTCAAACAGCACACGGATACTTTCTATCGGTTTTATTGGGAAACCATGGTCCATCCGGAGGCAAAGCCCAACTCCGCCCATAAAGCCCTTGCCGATTTTGAGGCGAAAAATCCTTATCGGATCTCCATCGTCACCCAAAACATCGACGGCCTTCATCAGAAAGCGGGCTCAAAGAGGGTCTATGAAGTCCATGGGACCGTCGCTTCCTATCATTGCCTTGATTGCGGAAAAGCCTATTCCTTGGATCAAATTCCCCATCACGGGGTGCCTCTTTGCTCTTGCGGGGGCGTTTTGAAGCCCGACGTGGTCTTATATGAAGAGCCTTTGGACGAAGAAACCCTGCTATCGGCGGTCAATTGCGTGAGATTCGCCGATCTCTTGATCGTCGGCGGCACTTCTTTGCGCGTCCAGCCCGTCGCGTCTTTGCCGGATTATTTCTCCGGGGGCCGCATCGTCCTCATCAACCAAGAACCCACCTATCTTGATGCGCGGGCGGACGCGATCTTCCGCGAGGACATCGGGCAAGTCTTGAGCGATCTTTTGGAGGAATAACATGAAACCCGGATATCACCCTTTCCGCCATTTCGCCCTCATCACGAGGCACCGCCACATGGTCATTGCCAATGGCTTCCATTGCGGTATCTTCTTCCACTGTTTGAGGCACGACCTTTCGAAATACGGCTTTACCGAATTCTTCACCTCGGCCCATTACTACGTCGGAAATCGCTCACCCGTGTATGAGGAAAGGCTTCAAAACGGATATTTCAGCCGCGTTTGCCAGCATCACACCAAACGCAACAAGCACCATTGGGAATACTGGACCGATTTCTTCTGCGGCCGAATCGTCGTCATGACCATGCCCTGGGTCTATGCGACCGAGACCGTCTGCGACATGCTCTCGGCCTCGAAAAACTACAATCCCAAGACCTTTTCGGGGAAGACTACCCTCGAATATTTCGAGAAGCACGCAAAACGCTACTACATGACCAAAGCCACTTACGAATACATCCATTGGTGTTTGGAGCGATATCGCGATTTAGGCTTCAAAGGCCTGAAGAAGAAAGACACGAAGGCCATGTATGCGAAAATCACCTCCAAATACCCAAAAACCGAGATGATCGATTCGATGCGCCTTTGCGGTGACATCATCCCCGCCTAGGAAGGAAGCCTAAGCTTCCTAGGTCTAGATTGATTGCCCAAACCTTCGCCGGGGAATATACTTCTTTCCGTTCCAACAAGTATGAGAAACCTTACGATCATCTTAGGGTGCGGGCGACTCGGCTCCTCCATCGCGAATTACTCTTCCCAGATGGGCGAGAACGTCGTCGTCGTTGATCCCAACAAACTTTCCTTCGAAAAGCTTAACGACGCCTTCTCGGGCATTACCATCGCCAGCGACTCCACCGACATCGATGAGCTCCGCGACGCGGGGCTAGAAGACGCGAAGGAGGTCGTCATCACGACCGGCGACGACAACGTGAACCTGTTTTTGGCTTACGTCTGCTGCAAAATCTTCGAAGTCCCCTATATCTACGTGCGTTTTGATGACCCAGACAAAGGCCTTCTCATCCAAGGCATGCCCATCAAGGCCATCTATCCCTTCCAGCTCTCGCTGGATCGCTTCAATTTGCTCAGGGCGGGGGTGGAAAAATGAAGATCGTCATCGCCGGAGGCGGGCCCCAGGCGGAGTTCATCGTCTCCATGTTCAAGGACAAGAAAAACAATCTTATCGTCATCAACCCCTCCAAAGCCGAAGCGGACGTCCTATTGAAGCGTTACCGGGTGCCGGTTTACGTTGGCAAACCCTGGAGAAGGAAAAGCCTCGAGGAGGCCGACGCCTATAGCGCGGACGCCTTCATCTCCCTTTGCGAGAAAGACACGGATAATTTCGCCACTTGCTTGGCCGCCAAGCAGATCTTCGACGCCAAAAAGTGCATCTGCGTCGTTTCCAACCCGAAGAACGTCGACATTTACAAGCAAATGGGCATCGACGCGGTCATCTCGGCTTCCTACTTGCTTGGCCAATCCGTCCAAAGCGAGACCTCCTTGGCCTCGATGCTGAAGACCCTTTCTTTGGAAAACGACAAGATCACCATGATCGAAGCCGTCGTGCTGTCCAAATACCGCATCGCCTCCTTGCCCCTTAAGGAATGCCGCTTCCCAAGCTACGTTTCCGTCGCCTGCATCTACCGCAACCCGGACGTCATCATCCCGAAGGGCGACACGGTCATCCTCCCCAAAGATAACCTCCTTTTGGTCTGCGCCCCTTCCGATCAGAAGAAGGTGATGAACTTCATCCGCCAGGAAAAGCCGAAAGCCGAAGTCATCCTCTCCAAAGTGGTGGACAAGCGGAAGGCCAGGAAAGCGACGAAAGAATGAAAGAACCCGCAAAATCCATGAAAACGGTCTCCGGGCCCAAGATGGTCTTTGGCTATCTCGGGATTTTCTTGGTGCTCATCGGCTTTCTGACCGCCTTGCCCTTGGCTTTGCTCCCCTTTTACCCGGAAGAGTCGGTGGGCTGGACCTATTTCGCCTACCCCGCTTTGGCGGATGTGGCGGTGGGGTTGCTTCTTTATTTCTTTTTCCTCTTCAAGAAAAGAAGGGTCAATTTCGCCCGGAACGAGAACAACGCCCTTCTTGTTTTGATTTGGCTCATCGCCGTGCTTTCCGGGGCGTTCCCCTTCTTCTTGGCCTGCTTGTCCGGGAAGATGTCGATGAGTTTCTCCGAATCCTTCTTCGAAAGCGCCTCGGCCTATTCGACGACCGGGCTTAGCAGTTTCAAGGATTTCGTGGACGGACGCTTCGTCTTCGATTCCGTCCCCGGGCAATACCATTTCGAAGCCGGCGCGAGCTTCTGCCCGAGGATCTTTTGCTTCCACCGCGCCCAGATGCAATTCGTGGGCGGCGTGGGCTTGGTTTTGCTGCTCTCGATGGTCCTCGGCGATAGCGGAGGCATGTCTTTGTACGTGGGGGAAGGGCACGGCGACCGCTTGCTCCCAAACCTAAGACGGTCGGCCACGCGCATCTTCGGCATTTATCTCCTTTATAACATCGTCGGCGCCTTGGCTTTGTTCTTGGCCGGCATGGAACCTTATGACGCCGTCGTGACTTCGATGTCGGCCCTCTCCGGCGGAGGCTTCTCGCCTAGGAGCTCGAACATCGCCTTCTATTCCGGGGCTGGGGTCGGCAACGGCTTCTATCCCGCCTCTTCTCTCGCCATCGAGATCGTCATGATGCTCTTGGTCATTCTCTCGGGCATCTCCTTCGTCCTGCACACCTTTCTCCTTTCCGGACGCTTCAAGGATTTCTTCAAGGACGATGAGGTCCGTTTCTTCCTTTCCATGCTTCTATTCGGCTTCTTGGTCTCTCTCTTCGGCGCCATGTTCGAACAGAAGAACGTCTTGGGCAAGGAATTCTTCGACGATCTTCCGACGAACATCCGCAACGTCTTGTTTTATGTGGTCTCAGCCGAGACCACGTCCGGCTTCGCGAATACCTCTCTTACCCAGATGACCTCCTTGGGCCGGCCCCTCCTTTATCTTTGCACCGTGTTGATGCTCATCGGCGGCGGGGCTGGAAGCACCGCCGGCGGCATCAAGCAGTACCGGGTCTTCATCTTGCTGAAAGACCTATTCTACCGAATCCGCTACCAAAACGCCCCCAGCCGCATCCTCCATCCCCACAATAGCTTCCGTTATGGCCAGGAGAAGGAGCTCGACGAAGCCACCGTGAAGGAGGCTTCCCAATATACCGTTTTGTTCCTTGCCGTGTTCGTCTTCTCCGTCGCCTTGCTCTCCTGCTTGCCGGAAATCGATTCGGAGAAGGCGGCCTACGACGTCGCAAGCGCCATGTCCAATACAGGCTTATCGGTCATTGATTTCGTCTATTACGGCGCGAGGCATCCGGCCTATTACGAAGTCCTTCTCTGGACGCTGTCTGTTGGGATGCTGCTCGGCAGGCTTGAGATCTTCCCGCTTTTCTACGGCATCTCCAGCGTCGGCGAGGAAATCTCCTACTACTCCAAACAAAGGAAAGCCAAACAAAGCTTGGAATGAAGCAAAGGGGCCGACGCCCCTTTTCTTTTCGCCGATGCCTCTGCCAAAGAGTAAAATGAAAGCGAAAAGAGGTGCTTTGACATGATCATCGATCAAATCAAGAAAGCCAATATCGAGGCCATGAAGGCCCATGATTCCAATCGGAGGAACGCCTACGCCATGGTCATCTCCCGTTATCAGGAGATGAAGACCAATGGATCGGGCAAGGAAGTGGGAGACGCCGAAGTCGTCCGCATCCTTCAGAAGTTCTCCAAAGAGCTCGAAGAAGAAAAGAAGGGCTATGAAGAAGCCGGGAGAGAGGAATCAGCGAAGAATACCGAAGCCCAGCTAATTGCCATCTCCGCCTTCCTGCCGAAGATGATGGGGGAAGAGGAGATCAAAGCCATCATCGCCTCCCTTCCTGACAAATCCATGCCTTCCGTCATGAAGCATTTCAAGGAGAACTACGCCGGAAAAGTGGATATGGGGCTTGTCTCCAAAATCGCCCGTGGTTTATAATTCCCCTCGCCGCTAATCGATTTAGCGCCTAGGGGCGTGGTTCAGTGGTAGAACAGAGGTCTCCAAAACCTTTGATGAGGGTTCGATTCCTTCCGCCCCTGCCATCAGGGATTTAGGCGATGTCCAATCGGGCATCGCTTTTTCTTCACGCCGCTAGGTTCCCCGGCTGTTTGTCAAGGCCAGGCAACACCTTGCGGTAAACAAGGCTCAGGCAAATCCCATCGGCGATGTCGGCCAAAATCCAAGAGAAGGGATAGACGCTATAAAGCCAGAAGACGGTTTTGAAGTAATCCACCCGGAGAATCAAAAGCTCGATCATGGCGATGCGGAAGACGCAGCAGGTGAGCATCGTGACCCACATCGGCGTGGCTGAGCGCCTTATGCCCCTTAAAGCGGAGGAGCAGATGTCCATGATGCCGTCTAAGGCATAGGTGAAACCGACGATCATGAGGCGTTCCCAGCCGGCCTGCAAAGAGATCGCGTTGTCCGAATCGACGAAGAGAGAAAGCAGGGCGTCATGGGCGAAGAAGATCAATAAGGAATAAAAAACGTTGAAGAGCAGGTTCCAGGCCTGGGCGTACCAAAATGCCTTTAGGATATTGTTCTTTTTCCTCGCCCCGTAATTCTGGGCGGTCATGGCGAGGCAAGCCGCCGAGATGGCCTCCACGAAGGCGTAGCAATAGTTATTGATGGAGTTCGCGGCGATGGCCCCGTCTTCGACGTCGATGGAATTGGGCATGTCTTTCGCGATCGTGTAGAGGGCGCTTTGGATAAAGGTGTTGGGCAAAGCGAAGAAGAAGCCCTGCAACCCCGCCGGAAGTCCTAATTTCACGATTTCGACGACGCTGCTGCGGTCGAAGCGGAGCTCTTTGAAAGAAGCGTGAAGGTATCCCGAATGCTTGCAGAACAAAGGCAAGACGACCAAGATGGCGGAGGCCCCTTCTGAGATGATCGTCGCCCAGGCGACCCCGGCGACATCGAGTCGGGCGAAGTAGACGAAGACGAAGTCGAACAAGACGTTCAATAAGCCTGCCAGAAACAGAGAAAGGAACGGGGTTGCGCTATTGCCGACCGCCCGGTGGATCTGAGCGCCGTAGTTATAAACCATGAGCAATGGGAGGCCCAAAAAATAAATCTGCATGTAGGTGGTCGCATTGTCTAAATAGGCGGCCTCGGTCTTGATGAGCTCCAAGAAGAAGCGGGAGGAAAAGAAGCCGGCGATTCCGATGACGACCCCGACGACGAGGGAAAAAAGAAGGGAAGTGTGCATGACCTTCTGAGCGTGTTCTCTGTTCCCGGCCCCTTTGGCGTTCCCGATGGCTACGTTGGCGCCCAAAGAAAGGGAGGTGAAGACGACCACGATAAGATTGATCAAAGACCCGTTCGCGGAGATCGAGCTCGCCGAACTCTGCCCTCCGCCCCAGAAGTGGACCGAGATCAGATCCACGGTGGTATAGAGCAGTTGAAGGATCGAGGTTAAGGCCATGGGCAAGGCGAACAGACCGATTTTCCAGAAGAGGTTGCCGCTTGTCATGTCCATTTCTTTGACGGATTTGAATGGGTTTTTCATAAAAAAGGCCCCTGAATAATTCGGGAACCGTAATCATAGGAGCCTTGAAGACGAGTTTCAATGTTTTGTCTAAAGACAAAAAAGATGTTACTTGACAGAATAATTGCAACAAACCCCGTGGGTTGGACGTCCCCAGCCCCCTTTTCCTATAATTTCCTTCCCCGCCGCCCGAAGAAAGGAGACAGATATATGAAGGAAAAGAAGAGAATCGGGCACGAC
>SFUB01000072.1 GCA_004561785.1 bacterium
ATGCTCATCGTTTTGAAAAATGCTAAAAGAAGCGGAGGAAATAAGAAATCGAGTTGCGAAAGAAATCCATTTTTGATGCTTTTATAGCGTCGTTTTCAACGAAGAAAAGCCAAATTCTTCCATAGGCGTTCACAACAAGTCATAATAAAGCAAGATATGCTTGATTTAGAGAGAGACGAGCAGATCCTCGAGATTCTGCAAAAACGCAAAGCCTGCACGGTATACGAATTGTCCCAAAAACTGTTCGTGTCCGAATCCACGGTGAGAAGGGATCTCACCCGGATGGAGCAAAAGGGATTGGTGACCCGCACCTTCGGCGGTGCGATTTTGAAATCCACCCCCACCATTGAGGAAACCTCTTTCTACCTCCGCGAAAAGGAGAATCTTCAAGTCAAACGCGCCTTGGTCCGGGCTGCTTTGCCCTTTATTCAAGAAGACACGGCAATTTTCTTGGATTCCAGTTCCACCACGCTGCAGATAGCCTCCATGCTCAATGATTTCAAGAATTTGCGCCTCATCACCAATGGGCTCGCGATCGCCAATGAGCTCGTGACCAAGACAAAGCATCAAGTCACCCTCGTCGGGGGAGACATCCAGCCCGCCTCCAACTCCGTCTTGGGGTCAAGGGCCGAGGCGATGGTGGAAGGCTATCACGCCAAGCTCGCCATCATGTCCACGGCGGGCGTCGACCCCGAGTTCGGGTTCTCCGAGGCCACCGAGCAAAGCGCCGATCTGAAGCGCACCATGCAAAAATGCTCCGAACGGACTTTGGTCCTCTTCGATGAAACCAAGATCGATCGGAAAAACCTCGCCAGGGCTTTCCCGCTTGATGGGGCGAACATCATCGTCTCTTCCGTCCCTTTGCCGGAGAGCTACAAGAGCAAAGCCCCCGAATCGACGTTCGTCGTCGCTTCTTTGAATTGAACGCAAATTCCTATTCGCGAAGTCGTGAACGACAAAAAAGCCCCGTGGCAGCGGGGCTTTGTTCGTGTTTGCGATCAGAGATAGTATTTGTTGAGGACTTCGAGGGTCTTCTCGTCGAGTTCATAGACGAGGGGTTTGCCGGTCGGGATTTCGACGGCGATGATCTGTTCCGGGGTCATGTGCTCGAGCATCATGACGATGGCGCGGAGGGAGTTCCCGTGGGCCGCGATCAAGACCTTCTTGCCGGCTTTGATTTCGGGGGCGATCTTCTCGTCGAAGTAGGGTTTGACGCGCTTGGCGGTATCGATGAGGCACTCGGTGAGCGGGCAATCCTCAAGGGTCATTTCGCCTTTGGCGATGAGCTCTTTGTATTTTTCCTGATTGCCAGGCCACCTTTCATCGTCCTTGGTGAGGGCTAGAGGGGGAACGTCGGCGGAACGGCGCCAGATATGGACCTGCTCCTCTCCCCATTTCTTGGCGGAGTCTGCCTTGTTGAGGCCTTGGAGGGCGCCGTAATGGCGTTCGTTGAGGCGCCAGGAGAAGAACTTCGGAATGTTGGTTTCACCCATTTCGGCCAAAGCGAAATTCATCGTGTTGTTAGCCCTTTTCAAAACGGAAGAGAAAGCCACGTCGAAGCTGTATCCCTTCGCCTTGAGGGCGCGTCCAGCCTCCTTGGCCTCCTCAACGCCCTTGGGGGAGAGTTCGACGTCGGTCCAGCCGGTGAAGAGGTTGGACAGGTTCCACTCGGACTGGCCGTGGCGGAGCAAGACTAGTTTGATCATTGTGTTTAAACCTTCCTTTTGGTACGGGGGAATTATACCCATCGGGGAGAGATTAGGAAAAGAGAAAAGGGGCCTTCAGGCGAGTTTGCGCTTCCAATATTGGTAGGTGGCCTCAATGGTGTCGGCATATTGATATTTCTCAACCCAGCCGAGGGCTTTCATCTTGTCGCAGTTGCCGGCGTAAAGGGGCTCGTCGGCGGGCCGGAAGAGTTTGGGGTCCCGTTCCAAAACAAAGTGGATCCCGGTCACCTGTTCCAAGCACTCGACCACGTGGGTCATCGGGAAAATGTGGCTGGAGCAAATGTTGTAGGCCTCCCCCGCGACGCCTTTTTGGTCGAGGATCAGCAAAGCGGAGCAAAGGTCACGGACATCGAGAATCGCACGTTTGGCGGACAAATTGCCAACCCGGAGCACGTTGCCTCCGATTCGAGATAGCTCGACGGCGCGCTTAGCGAAATCCCCCGTGATGTCCTGGTCTTTGTTTTTCCCGGTGCAGTTGAACAAGCGGATGCGGATGGCTTGGATGCCGAAATTCTTGTAATACTGGTAGCAAAGCAAGTCCTCCGCGGCCTTGGAAACGCCGTAGGGATGGAGGGGGAGCAAAGGGCAGGTCTCGTCCGGAAGATTGTCGATGGTGTAGTTTTTAAGCGCGTCGCCGTAGATCGCGGACGAGGAAATGGCGATGACCTTGGGGTCATAGCCAGGATGAGCCGCCCGAGCGGCCTTCACCGCCTCCAATAGGCCGACGGTCCCTCCGACGTTGACCTCCATCGTGTAATAGGGATCGTCCCACGAAGGGACAGGGCGGCTTTGGGCGGCGAAATGATAAATGACATCCGGAAGGTATTCCCCAATCCAGTCCATCATCTTCGCGTGATCCCTCACGTCGAGCTCGAATAGTTTGATGGACGGATCGATCTCGGCGATGTCGGTGGTCGGGGTGAAATAGCTCCCCACCACTTCATATCCATTCCGTTTCAGATATTCCACGAAATGGCTGCCGACGACTCCGCCGGCGCCCGTGACATAGGCTTTTCTCATGCGCATTCTCCTTTCAGATACTCTTTGAGAATCGAATTGACGCGTTCGGAGGCCTTCAGGGCGTTCTGCGCGTATTCATATTCGGGATGCTCGCAATCACTTATGACCCTCAGGGAGCAATAAGGGATCCCATAGACGAAGGCCACTTGGGCGAAGCAGGCGGACTCCATGTCGACCACCAAAGGATGGAAGGTTTCGATCACGGCCTTTTTTCGTTCGTCGCCCGGGCTCAAGAAGGCATCGCCTGAAGCGATGAGCCCCTCAGCGCAAGGAATGCCGCAGGCGAAGGCGGCTTTCTGCAGCTCGGAACGCAGCGATTCATCGGAGGGGAGTTCGACTCGGTTAATCCCCGAAAGCATCCCTTTGGGATCCCCGAGCAAAGAAGTATCCATGTCGTGCTGGATCAAACCGGACGAAACGACCGCGGATAATAACGGCGCCTTTTTCCCATTGAGGCTCCCCGCGATGCCGGCGTTGACTAGAGCCGAGGGGTGATACAAAAGAATGGCCGCGGTCGCTCCGGCGCAGGCGAAGCCTTTGCCGATTCCCGAGACCAAAATCAGAAAATCCTTCCCGAAAAGGGAGCAGAGATAGAGTTTTGCAAAGCCGCTGCGCTTCTCCTCTTTGACCGTGGAGGCCTTTAGAAGAGGGGCGGCTTCTTTGTCCATGGCGAAGCAAATGCAAATCATGGGCTTATTTTATTCCATTCAAGGCGCCTAAAGAAGATTGGGGGCGGAGAAAACTCACATCGAAGCCGAGTCCGAAAATCCCTTCGCCTTCTTGATCCGCCTCTTCTTCAGGAGCTGGGATTCCGATTCGCGGAGGGAGATCGGAGCGAAGAGCAGCCTCCCTCGCTCATCCCGCCAGCAAAGGCCGAGTCTCGCATTCGGGGGCAATTGGAAGGACGCGGGAAGCAAGTAATCCACGATGGCGCTTTGGTTCTTGCCCGCCTCAATGAGAAACCCATAGCCGCCTGCGTCATGCGAGATGAAATTGGGGTCAAGCCCACGGGCCAAAGGGGCATAGGCCATCCCGGCGATTTTGGCCAAAGAGCCCTGAGAGAGATAGCAAAGCGTCAAATCGCGGATCTCTTTGTCGAATTTCGAGGCGTTCTCGAATTGAACGGCAAGTCGGGCTTCGGTGGAATCCAGCAGGCCGATCCGCTTGACGACGAAATCGAACTTGCCTCCGTGATTCAAGGAATTGGCGACGCGGACGAGCACGAAAACAATCGCGGCGACCACCAGCGCAACGACGGTGACGAAGATGCCTTTTCCCGCTCCGCTCAGAACCATAGCGGCATAGAAGATACCACCTTATGGAGCTAGAAGTTCAGCAAAACGCTTTCATTTCAATAATGGAGCTTGTCCCGGCCTTTGGAACTCGACCCTTTTAGGTAATAACGCTCTTCCCGTTTGGCGTTGCGCCTTCTCGCCCATTCGAGGCCTCGGCCCAGCGCCCCCTCTACTCTCGACTCAAGGGCATAGAGGCCAGGACATCCCAAACGACAGAAGGGAGGCATGAACAAAGGAAGGGCGAAAACGGCAACGGACAAAGAAAGAATCAGAACGAGTTCGGTGAGTTTCTGTTGCAATGGAAGCATCGAAGATAAGGCAAAAACGCCGAGGTAGGAGATGAGGGAGAAAGCCAAGATAGGAAGATAGGCTTTCGCAAAGCTCTCCCGGGCGATCAAATTGACTGTCAAAGGGATGAGGGCAAGCGCAAGGAGACCGAGGAAAGAAACAATCCAAGAAAGGGAGACATCGATTCCCGCAAAGCCGAAGATGGCCGGGCAAGAGGCGCAAACGGCCCCGACCGGGGAAAGAAGGAGATAGGCGACGTAGGTCCAGCAAGCGCGCGTGCCCTGCGCTCTGCGCGAGTTGAGCCCAGCGAGGGGCTTCGAACGTTCCGATCCCACGAGGACGGGCAAAACCAAAACCATCGTCCCCAAAACCCCTTTGGTGTCCATTTCCAAAAAAGAGGTGGTCTCTGCAAAGCCATGGATCAAGAAGGTGATCAAACCCAGCAGGAGGGGGACCAAGCCCCTTTGCCTGCGAACGAAGCCCTTCACATAGGAATAAACAACAAAGCTCAGGAGGAACAAATAAAGCCCAAAACGCAAAACGCCGCCAGTGAAAAACTGGAGAATGAAGCCGTTGTGGGTAAAGCAATAGTCCGGATTGTTGAAATTCTGCACCTGGCCCAAATACCACTGGGCATTGCGATCCCCAAACCCGAAAAGCCAGTCCAGAGGGTTTCGATATTGTTCAATGCATTCATTCCAGAGTTCAATGCGGCTAGACAAAGTCGGAGCCGTTTCTCCGGGGAAGAAATTGATCAGGGAATGCCAGCTTTTGCCAAAGAAACCCTCCGGCGACTTGAGCGCCAGCATCCGCCAAAAGAAAGGCAAAGAGATCATTGCGAAAAGACCGACCCCAAGCAAAACGGAAGAACGCCATGGATGGGCTCTGACCGTGGCAAAAAAACGATAAAAAAGGAAACAGACCCAGTATAAGAAGGCGGCAACGAGGCAGGTCTTCGAAAAGGTGAGGAAAATCTGAAAGGTGAAAACAAGCATCAAAACGTAATTGAACCAATGGTGTCTCCTGCTGTGAAGCACGCCCACCGACACCAATCCGTAAAGCATGAAGCAGCCGAAAGTATTCACGTTGTTCGTGAAACTTTTTAGGCAATGGTCCAAAGGGGTCGCTTCCCCCGTGGTAAAGCAAGACTCATAAAAAGGCCATTCCGCGATCCAGGAATAAACAATGGAAGAGAGGAAAAACAGAACGGAGCCGAACAAAAGCACATCCAAGACAGAATCGTCTTTGAGACATTTTGGGGCAACACCCCAAAGGATGTAAAAGAAAAGGCAAGTGACCAAGAAGGACAAAAGATAACGAAGCCTTGTGGACAAAGGCAAAGAGTAAATGACTTGAAAGGTCTCGCCCTGAATCGATGCCATGCCTTCCTTCACGGAAGGGAAAAGGCAGAGGGCGATCGTGTTCCCGCAGGCGAGAAGGAGGAAGACGGTGAGCATCGCCCAATTCGGGCGGACTCCGAAATGGACGTGGGCGAAAACGAGATACCCGAGGCAAACAAGGGCGGACAAAGCGATCAAAAGGAATTCGCCCCACTCCTCAAACTGGACGCCGAAGCCTTGCAGATAAGCGATCCCCTCGCCTAAAGACGCAACTAAAAAAGCGCAGATAATGAGCCAGCAAAACGAGAGAACGAAAAACCGATTGTCGGCTTTTTGTGGAATTATGTTTTGTTTTTGCAAAACTTTCGCGCATTCCATGCACGACACTATATACCCTTTGACGCCAAGAGCCTAATTGAGAAGTCAAAGGTTGGCGTCGACGAGGCGATAGATTTTATCTTTGGAATCGTAAATGATTTCGTATTCCGGGTGCTTTTCCTGCAAGAAAGACCTCAGATCGGAGATATAGCGTTCAAAGGTCGGATT
>SFUB01000006.1 GCA_004561785.1 bacterium
GAAACGAGAAAAAGCAAACATCAGGGAAAAGGCTTGATATGAAGAGGCGAACTCTTCTTCCTTCAAGGAGCCAGAAGCGAAAGAAGCGCGCAAGGAAGATAGGGTCAGCAACTGCCCGGTTTCCAGCAGGATAAGCGGCAAGGCAAAGAGGAAAAAGATTAGCCCAATCCAAAGGAAGGTCCGCCAATGGGTCTTTAGGACATCGAGAAAAACCTCAAAACGGTTCCCCGGGAGGGACTCCTCGGTGAAATCGCTTTGCGAATAGCGTCCTTTCTTTTCGTGCTTATTCCTTTTTTCCATAATTCAATAAGGCAAGCGCCGCGCTCGAAGCGTGGTCTGTCGTCCCTTTGCCAAGCAATCCTTTCAAATTCACCGAGGAAGAGGAGAAAAGCAATACGTACTCACTGTTTTTCTCATCCTCAAAGGAGAGGAATTGATTGAGATTCCCCTTCTCTTCCTCATTAGGAAGGACCCCGTAATTCCTTCCTTCCAGAGTATAGAGGGGGCGTTCGCCGAAATAGGTTGCGGCTTTATCCGTTTCGACGGGGGCGCATAGGGTCAAAACGATGTTCGGATCAAAGGAGCCCAGCGGCAAGAGGAAGAGATCGCAGGAATAGCCTCCCTGAGATGAGACAATGGTCCCAAACAAAGGATCTTCCGGATCGCAAGAATAGATTTCCGCTTCCTTTATGCCTTCATTCGAAGATCGGATCGCAGATTGGAGCGAGGGCTCATCCAAGGTTTTTGCGCCAACGAAAACGGCGACCTTCTCCTCGGCTTTATAAGCGGTTTTCGCTCCGCATAGCCAATCCCAGAGCAAAAAGGAAAGCAAAGGGGATAGCAAAGAGACGGAAATGAGGGAAATATAGAATCCCGGGCGTCTTTGCTTATTCATGGTCAGCCTCCAAAAGAAAACGCCCTTTCTTCAGAAGCGGCCGACCAAGAATGCCTTTCTCCAGCACTCTGGCCTCAACAAACAAAGCCTCGGTCTTGCCGTCAAAGATCAAGGTCACTTCCTTGAATTCAAGATGATGGGTCCAAAAAGAAGAAGAAACCCCCACCACTTCTTGAACGATCAAAATAGACGGAGGGTAGACGGAAGTTTCTTTCAGAAAAGCAAATTTCCCAAAGGAAGGAATAAGAATGAAATAGATCAAGGAAAAAGCAATCCATGAGAAGGCGATGGACTCTAGGATCAGGGCGGTTTCGATAAGCGCGCGGTTCTCGCGGCCACAGCAAGAAAAAAGAATCGCGGACAGGACAATCCAGACAGAGAGAAAAATGGCCAAGAAGAAGCAGGAGAGAAGGATGTCTTGTTTGATTTCCCGTTTAGACATGGAAACCCCCTTGGGAGGAAAAGAAAGAACGGACGTCCGCATCGACGGGATGGGTCGCAATCTCCATGGGGGAGCCGATCTGGCGTATGGAGCCATCCATCATCACAATCACCCGGTCCGACACGGCGGTGGCCTCCGCCAGATCATGGGTCGCAAAAAGGATGGACGTCCCTTTGCTTTCCGCGAAATTCCTCAGGATTTTCCATAGTTCGACCTTGTCCTGGGGATTCAAGGCAGCAAAGCTTTCGTCGAAAAGGAAGAGATCGGATTTCGCGCAGAGGGCTTTCGCCAAAGCGACTTTCTGCTGCTGCCCTAGCGAGAGTTGGCCGATGCGCCTAGGCAAAAGCAAGGAGATTCCAAGCTCTTCAGCGGCGGAAGCCACGGTTTTCTTGATTTCCTCTTCATCAACATGGAGGGAACGCAAAGGGAAGGCAATGTTCGAAAAAACGTCGAGGAAAGGAAAAAGGGGATTCTTCTGGGGAATGTAGGCGATCCCCCGACGGGAGAGGGGGATTGTTTCGATATCCGCGCCGCGAAGAAGAATATCGCCGCCGTAATCCTGAGTTCCGAGAAGAACTTTCATCAAGGTGGTCTTCCCGCACCCCGAAGGGCCGATGAGGGCAAGGATCTCGCCGCGATGCAAAGAAAACTCGATATGGCGAAGGGCGATGAAATGGTCTTTGCGGCGAACGTATTCCGAGCTTACGTCCTTAAAAGACAGGACCGGCTCATTGGATGCGGCTGGAGAAATAAGCTTCTGCATCGTAGTCATCCCGATTGGTCCTTTTCTTGGCCATCTCCACGAAACGGGAAAGGAGGTAATGGTCGCTTGCCTCAGCGACTGCCCCCAGCAAGTTCGCGTCATGATCCAAAGAAGAAGTGATGATGGAGGTCGTGACGCAGTTCGCGTCGTAAAGACGGAAATATTTCTGGATGGAGTCCAAATACCCCTTGCCGAAATCGAGAATCCTACCGTCGAGGCAAATGCAATCCGGGTCGAGGAGGTTCGCGATTTCCAGCAGTTTCAAGGCGTTTTTCTTGGCGGAGGTTTCCACCGCTTTTAAAACGATTTTATCTTTCTTCCGGTAACGATCGATGACCTCCGAAAGGGAAAAAGTCGCTTTCGAATAGAAAGGATCCGGATCGCCTTTCCCCAATTCTTTGATGGCGACGAAGATATCGGTGATCGTGAAGAAACGGTCGAAATAGGAAGAAGAGATCTCATCCACGGGCGAGATGTTCGGCATTTCGCCCGAATATCCGTTCGAACCGAGATAGATTTCGCCGTTGAAGAGGAAACTCGAACCCGAAGTTACGTCGATATGGGCGAAGAAGGCGTTCCTGCAATCCTTGGGGATCGCACCGAACTTAAGCTCCCCAAGCAAGCCCAGTTTGATGTCGTTTCTCGCCTCGACCTCGGTTTTGAGGGCTGAGGAAAAGAATTCGCGGAGATTGAGTTTCCGATAGTCGGTGAAACGAGGCGCAGAAACGAAATATCCGCTCACGGGGTCGATCTTTCCTGGGGAGGATATGCATAGGCCGAGCAAGGGGCGCCCTTTCGCCGCCGGGGAAAGCAACATTTCCTTGACTCGCTCCACCAAAAGGGAAAGGACATCGGAATCGATATAGATGACGTTGGGGATGCTGCCTCGCGCAAGAATCCGATTGGACAAATCCGAAAGGCAATAGTTGAGGTCTCGCCCAGAGAGATCGATGGAAGCGAAAACGCCAAGGTCGTCGTTAAGCGAATAGAGAACTTTCTCGCGACCCCTGCCCTGCTTCCCTTTCTTTTCAGGGGTATATTGGATGATTAAGGACTCGGCGTGGAGCTCCTCGGTTATCTTTTTGAGGGCCGGGGCGCTCAAAGAAAGCAAATGGGAAAGCTCGCTGCAGCTGGAAGGCTTCTTCCGAATGGCCTCCATGACCGCAATTTGGTTGGCGATTCGAAGGTTGCTGGGCGTTTTAAGAAGGGAAGGGTTCTCTTTTCTCATTTTTCTGATGCTTATAGCCTTCCGAGGGTGGCGTTCCATTGGTAACAATTATAGCAAAGAGGGGCCTTCTCATCCTCTCGGCCTGCTTCCACAGGCAAAATCGTCTCCTCCAATTCAGGAATAGAGGAAATCTTACCCGCCAAAAATTCATCCACGACCCTCTTGGTTTCAAGCAGGCGCTCCTTCAATCCCGCGAGGCGGATCTGGCTGATCTCCAACCCTTGGCGTTTGTTCTCTTTGATCCACCGGGAGCGGCTTTCTTCCATGAAACTCGCAAGCCTTTGGGTGGCTTCTTCAATCCTCGGGGAAAGTTTTGCCAAGGCCTGGCGATCTTTCTTTTGGTAAGCCGCGCGGAGTTTCTTGCCTAAGGCGACTTTGACTTCGAGGAAGGAGCATAGAGAAGAAAGATAGGAGAAAAGATATCCGAATTCCCCCGTTTCCTCTTTCATTTTCAATAGGCGTCTCGCGTATTCGCGATAGAGAGCCTCATCCTTCTCGTCGGCGTGGACATCGAATTGGCCTAGGAGGGGGTCGTTGTAGAAGAAGTATTTGCAAGGGTTCGTCACAAGCGCGCGGTCCCTAGTGTGAGTAATGACGTTAGGAAGTTCAAGGTCGAGGAAGTCCTCAAAAGGAAGCGAGAACATTGCTTCGAAATCCCTGGCGATTTGTTGGTCGTCGGTGATGCCTAAGGCGGCCTCGCGGGCATAGAAGAACGCAGGCAATGCAGAGAAGATGGAGCACTCGGCCCCATCGTCGCCCCAAGCGGTCATGATGACGCGGTCCACCCCTTTTTCCCTGCAGGATGCAAGCGCGGGGAAAATCGTCTTCTTCGCTTTGGAAAGCAAAGGGGCGAAGCCAGCCCACGTCCAAACCCCTCCGGCGAAGACAACATCGGCTTTGGAAATCCCCCGATGCAGCTCGATCATTTTGGAATAGATCTCTTGCTCGTCATGGTAGTAATCCCAATAGACCTGGTCGACATCATCCGGGACGTCTTTGAGTTTCTCCGGCTTGAGCTCGGCATTCACGTCGTAATATTCGCCCCCGGTCGCTAAGCGGAAGAACATGTCCGACCACATCAATAGATGGAAGCCGTGCTTCTTGGCAATCTCCCGGATCTTATTCAGATGGCGGACGAACAATTCCGTCCTATCGACAATTCCGTGCTTGTCTTTGTATTTCCCTAGCCCCACCATATGGGCTTCGTCGAGGCCGATGTGCAAGGTTCTGGAGAGGAACGAGCTTTCAAGCGAAGAGAAAAGGCGATCGAGAAATTCGTAGGTTCGCTCCTCGTCGATGAGCAAGATGTCATCCAGATCGTGGATGTCAGAATAGGCTTGATGATGGAAAATGGCATTCAAGTGGGCGAGCATTTCCACGCAAGGAGAGACTTCAACATGATGCTCTCTGCCATAGGCGCATAAATCGCGGATTTCTTTTTGGCTGTAGCGGCCTCTGAGATACCCAAAATAGGGTTCGTTTGGAACCTCAAAGGTGTCTTCCATATAAAGCAAAAGGGAATCAAACCCCATTTTCTCCAAAAGCAAAATGAACCGCTTTATAGATTCGACGTTCATCACCGCGTCGCGGGAACAATCGATCATGGCGGCGAAAGATTTGAAGTTTTTCATGGCTTTCCTCCGGGAAGGGTTAACGATGCGTCTTTGATTTTACCTTTTTCGGATGGCTTATTCTCGTTGAGAAAAGATCTTTCCAAAGGACGAAGGTCCTTGGCGAAGATGGTGTAAGGGCCCTCTTTCGGGAAGCGGAACTGAAGTTCGATCTCCGCGATACCTTCGAGTTCTCCCTGGGACAGTTTTGCTGGCCCTTCGCTTCCATCCTGAACGGAATCCAAGGAAATCGAATACGATTGGAACTCTTGGGATACAATGTGGCTTCCGAGATTCGGAAATCGATACACGCCCCCTTTGATTCGGAAGAGGGCGCCGAGGAATTCCGCCTCCCCTTCTTGCGTCTTTAAATCAAGGGTGAGGCACTTTGGGCCGACAAGTCGAGGAAAGAGTCCTGAGGGGCCCAAAAGCAAGCTAAGCCCCGAATAGAAATAACTCGCGTTCTCAGATACGGTATCGAAGCGAAGAACACCCTTGCTGAGGCTCACTTCCCCATGGGGGTTCGGAAGGATCTTCCCTTTGCCATACAAAGGAATGGGGAAGCCGCCCCCAACGCTGCTTCCGAAATTGTTCTCGCGGAGGGAAAGGAAGCGGAAGGAAGAAGAGACGAAAGATAGATCCATTTCCCTTTTATCGATGGCTCCAGAGAAATTTCGGCAAGGGGGGAGAGGAAGCCCATTCTTGGTCTTGCAATCGCAAAGATAGGAATAATGGGTGAAGGCGTAGGCGAAACGGGTGGGATGAAGGATGAGGGGGCTAGACAGCTCAATTTCGTTCTCGGAGACGGCTTTCGCCTCGCAGAGCAAGAAGATCCCTTTCTTCTCCGCGAGAGTAAAGCCGAAGTATGCCTTCCCGATTTCCAAGGAATCCCCCTCTTCTAGTTTCAAAGTCAGAACAATCTTATTCGGAAGAATTTCCGTTTTGGCAAGGGAGGGGAAGGAAAAATTCACACGCCCCTTTTCTTTTTGCCTCACCGCATAGGCGATTCGCCTCGCAACGGGGGATTTGTTGACGGTGTGAATGGGGTGATCAACGCGGTTCTCGTCCAAAATGAGCCAACGGGGATCCACATCGAAGACGGGGATATAGGTAACCCCTTCCCCTTGGAAGGCGGCAAGAACCTCTTGTATGTACAAACAGCCAAGGCCATCTCCGTAGGGGTAATATTCGTCCGCGATTCCGCAAACGTAAAAGTCCAAATCGGATCCTAAATAGCGCCGATATGCCCGGATCAGTTCCTTCAAAGCAAGAGAGAAATAGCTGGCGGAATCGAAATCGAAGCAGGAATTCTCCCCTTGGTAATAAAGGACCGCCTTAAACTTCAGACCCTTCAATGGAGCGATTTTCTCATTGAAGAACCCGCTTTGCTGAGTGTAGTTGGCGGCTCCCTTTCTATTCCATTCTCCTTCGCTTTGGTATTTGCCGCTTTTTAGTAGATATGCCTTTATTTCGGGATTGTCTTCAATCGATTCCTTCGGGAGCAAAGAATCGATGGATATGCCGCCAACGGAGGCGTTAATGAAACCAATGGGGCAAGCGGAAGAACAAAGTTCTTTGGCCAGCAAGCAAAGCAGGCCGCTAGAGGAAAGGGCGGCATCTCCTTCTAGATTCTGCCATCTCAAGGAAGGATGAATCTCTTTTCGCGGGGAAAACGGGCGCAAAACATGCCCTTCTTGATCGAATTCCTCATCGAAAAGATTGAGGATTTTCGCCCCTTTCCCTCGTAGGAATTCCAAAGTCTCAGCCTTGTCTTCCATGTAAGCGAGGCTCACGGCGAGGTTGGACTGGCCGACCCCAAGATAGAGGTCCCCGCAATAAATGGGGCCGATCTCTTCGGCCACTCCGTTTTCTTCAAGGAGGATGGAGTAAGGCTCAAAGCCCCCCTCTTGAGGGGGGAAGGTGACCTCAAATCGTCCGTCGCAGAAAAACGAAGAAGCGGGGCGTATGGTTCCCCGTCCTTTTTTCAGGAATATGGAAAAGGAAGGGGAAGAGGCTTCCCCCCACAAGGAAAGCGCCTCTCCCCGCTGGAAGAGGAAATTCTTCTGGAAGAGGCGCGCCAATCTCATGGGGTTATTCCAGTTTCTCCTAAAAAGGCCTATTCCTTCTTCTTCCGTTTGAAGGCGAGCAGAGCCACTCCGGAAAGCGCGGCAAAAGCCGCAAGTGAAGATCCGATGATCTCTCCACCGCAACCGGAGTTCCCTTTGTCCTCAGAAGGCGTTTCCGAGGAGGAGCCAACGGGGGCTTCGGAAGAAGAGGAAGCGGGACCCACGATGGAAATCGAGAAGGCGACCGACCCGCCTTGAGTGGTCAAAACGAAGGTCCATCTTCCCGCGCCGAGGCGGGAAAGGTAATCCGAAGAAAGGGTGAGGGTATTCCCATCCACGGTGAAATATTGGTTCAGGACCTCGTTTTTCGCTTGCTTCAAAGAAGTGATGGCCTCGCCATGGAGATCGACTTGGACGACGGCGTCCTTGCCGAGTTCGACCTCATAGGAGGTATTTTCCATGGTCGGGGGTTGATGTTCTTCGGAAGTATCGCCGCCGGGGTTAAAAGGGGTCTCATCGAGATTTTCGAGATGGATGTTGTCGTAATAGGCTGCTGAGACGCAGGAGACGAGGCTCACGAAGCCATAATTCCTCGCCGTGTTTTTGGCGATGGTGGCTTTGGCGAGGAGCTTTCCGTTCACAGAGAAGGAGAAAACGTCCCCGATGGCTTCGATGGTCACCTTATGCCAGGTGTTGAGGGCGCTTGTGAATTCCTCGAAGTTGGCGGCGTTCCACCCCAAGGCTTCGCCCCCTTCGGGGCCTTCCATCTCGACGTTCATGAAGGAATCGTTGACGCTGCGGTAAATCTGCGGCCCGAAGGAATCCGCGCTCCATGCCCTTTCGACCATCATGACGTTGGTCACTCCGTTATAGCGGCCGTCGATGGGCTTGCGGAAATTGAAACCCGTCCAGCCGTTGACCGCGGTCTGATAGAGATCGAAGCTCAGGCGGAAGTCTTTGACGTAGAGACCCTTGATCGTGAGGTAGAAGAAAGACTCGTTGGCGGATGCCGTGTCGACCTTCAGGACCTTATTGTCCGCGTTCACGGGGTCGGAGGTGACATAGAAGCGATCCGGGGCGCAGCCGGTCTCATCGAAGTCGCCCGTCTTCTGGTACCAGGCGTTGGTCCAATTCGCGCCTATATCCTCGCGGGTTCCGGAATCTCGGGTCTCAATCTGATAGGATTCGAAGTTCTCATCGAAATTCGGGGTGGGGTCCTCTTCGGCTTTGACCTGGACGTTCGAGGAGGCGAAAGCCTGAGCGAGGCCGAGGCAAGAGAGGGTGAGCAACAAGGCGGCGTTTCTGATTTTCATATTTATTCCTTTCTTTAATAGTTCAGCAAATCGACGAGGACGGATTCCCCAGGCGCAAGGCTCAGGGGGAGCTGCTGGGAGAAGACTTCG
Organism: bacterium; assembly: GCA_004561785.1. Classification (GTDB taxonomy): domain Bacteria; phylum Bacillota_I; class Bacilli_A; order RFN20; family CAG-826; genus Alloenteromonas. The sequence goes on from SFUB01000006.1 coordinate 8,408, forward strand.
CTTTTCTTCTCCTCGCGGTAGATATTGGCCCGCACTTCCGAGGAGAAATTGAGCGAGAGGTTCGCCCTTTCGGTCAGGGAGTTGTTGAAGACATAATAGGCGCTCTTTCCTCCGTGATCATAGACTCCGATGAGAAGGTCAGACGAGGTAGACACAGAGGAAAGTTCGCGGCATGAGGTGACGAATTCCTCTTTCTGCGCCTCCGGGAAGGGGGAAGGGGTGTCCCCGAACTGCATCATCGCCACCCTGGATGAGACCATCAGAACCTCGTCCATCGAGGCGATTTGGGCGTTGATCTTTTGGAAGACGGGATAAAGCGAGGTTTTCCTTCCTTCCTTATCCACGAAGTTTCCTATCCAGCCGCTAGTTTCGGCAGGGGTCATGTAATTGAAATACTGGATGCCTTTCGCCCCATAGACGAGGTTGCTTCCGACTTGCCAACGCAGATCGACTTCGTTTGGAAGGCGGGTCGCTCCGCCGTAGTAGCAGGCTTGGATGAAGGGCCAAAAGGGCACGCGGTATTTCTCGGCGAGGTTGCTGCAGAGGTAGAGCTGCCCGAAGTAATCCCCGCCGACGTTGGGGAAATCCCGGGTCATGCCGTAATAATCAAAACTCAGGACCTGAGGCTGAACGGTTTTGAGGTAATTCTCGACATAGGTCGGGTAATCTAATTCGCCTCCCGGTACGCCGGAGAGTTGTTCCCCCGTCGCGTAATTGGGGAAGAGATTTGCGTAATAGAGATATTTTGAATAATGGGTCCGGAACGCCTTTCTCCCCGGGACGAGGTTTTGGAAGCGGTTCGCCCCCGGCTCGTCGGATACGAGCGCCCCGCCGTAGGAGGAATAGGAGGCGAGCTCGCCAATCGCTTTCAAGAGCAATTCCGTCTCTTCGGAAAGAACGCCGATCCTTGAATCCCTCACCATATAGACGAGATCGTTGTCTTGGCAAAGTTGAAGCGCCTTCTTGACGTTGGCCAAGGAGCTCTCCGCGTTCTCGTAAAGCCCGTAAATCGCATTGAGCCCGCTTTCCTTGACCAGGGCGTATTGCTCTTGGTTCAAGTGATCGACCCCGCCGTAGCTCCAAGGGGCGCACCACGCCGAGATCGGCATCGTGTAGCGGTCATGGGAGGGAAAATGATAGGCGAAGAGGTTCTTTTCCTCGTTCAGGGGCAATTTGTTTTCCTGGGAGGAAGAAGAAGGCTCTTGATTTTCGGAAAAGGCTTCCGAAGAAGAGGTCGGGCCATTCAGGGAGCAGGAAAGCAGCAAAAACGGCAAAGGCAGCAATAAGGGGATGTTTTTCTTCATCCTTTGAGGCCTCCTGTGGTGACATTGGACATGATTTGCTTCTGGAAGGCCACGAAGAGCAGGATGATCGGGGCCATCGAGAAGAGCATCAAGGCGAACAAAGCCGGCCAGTTGGCGTCATATTCCATCTGGTTGACGAAGGATTGGAGCCCTACCGCCAAAGTCGGCTGCGTCTTCAGATAAAGGAAGGGGGTGTAGTAATCGTTCCAGAAGCCGATGAAATTGAGGATCGCCAAAGGGATCAAGGAAGGCAAGACCATCGGGATCATGACCTGCAGGAAGACCCTCAGCTCGCTCGCCCCATCGATATAGGCCGCCTCGGCGTAGCTCCAGGAGATGGAGCGGAAAGCCCCGTAGAGCAAAAGGAACTGGAAGCCGAACCCACCGGAATAGAGCAAGACGATCGCCAACGGGTTATCGAAAAGCCCCAAATCGCCGATGAGCTTGTAGGTGGCCGAGGTCGTCCCGATCGTCGGGACCACCATCACCATGACGGCGAGGATATAAAGGGCATTCCGCCCGAAGAAGCGGAATTTGGCGACAACGTAGGAAACGCAAGAGGCGGAAGCCAACGAAAGAACGGTGCCGAGGACGGAGAGGAGGAGGCTTCGCAAGGTCATCTCCCAGACGTTGCTGCCCATGATCCTCACGGAAAAGGCGGTTTTGATGTTCTTCCAGCCGTTTTGGATGTCTTTCGGCCACGCCCAGACGCTTTCGAAGAACTCCGAATTGGTCTTGAAGGTGTTGATGGCCATCCAGACGAAAGGGAAAATGAGGCTCGCGGCGTACAGCAAAAAGACCACGAACATGATTCCTTTGGCGACTTTGACCCCTGTTGGATCGGCGACCGCCTTGGCGTTTCTTCTTCCCCTTTTGATCTCCATGGTTTTCCTTTCCGCCCCTCCTCCCTCCGGTTCGGAGGGAGGAGGAGGCAACGAATTACTACTTCTTGCGGCGCTTAAGGGCGAGGACGCTCACTCCGGCGAGGGCGGCCAAGGCCGCGACCGAAGTGCCGATGATCGCTCCGCCGCATCCGCCTTTGTTCCCCTTATCGGGCGCGGGGGTTTCAGAGCTAGACGGGGCAACGGAACTAGAGGGCGTAACCGGTGCCTCGGAAGTCGAAGAAGGCTCTTTCGAAGAGGGCGCTTCCGAGGAAGGCTCTTCCGAAGCGATTTCTTCGGAGCTTGAGGGGATTTCCTTTTCCTTGATCGAGAGGGTCACCGTCTTGGCCTCGGAGTAGGATTCGGAATCGAAGGCTTTGTAGGTGAAGGTGACAACGCCATTTTTCGCCTCTTCTTTGGCCTCAAAGGAGAAGGTGCCGTCTTCGTGGAAGGAGAGGGTCCCCGCGGAGGAGGTGCCGTCTTCTACGAGTTCATAGGTCAAGAGCTCGCCTTCGTCTTCGTCGCTCGCCTCCACTTTCTGGGTTAAGGTCGTTCCCGCGTCGACCTCGAAGGAATAGTCCGATGCGACCGGGGCGACGTTGTTCTTCTGGCCGCCGTCGAGGTTCACGAGGTGGATGTCATCGAGCCAGAAGTTGCCTCCGGCGGTGCTGCAGAAGGAGAGGTATCCAGCGGTGTCCCAGTTATAGCGGGTCAAGATGGGGGCCCCTTCTTCTTTGTCCGGATGGGTGAGCCAAGTTTTGACGGTGCCGTCGATCGCTTGGATGTGGACCTTCATCATGACGCCTTTGTTGGCCTCGGAAAGCATGAGGGTGTCCGGCCCGCACCAGCCCCTGTCGCTCGCGGGCAGGGAATCGACGGTGTCGACATTGAAATAGATGAGATTGTTGGTGGGCAGGGCAAATCCTTCGTGGATCTCCTCGCGCCCCATGGAGACGCCGATCCAAGTGGAGGCTTGGGTGATGGCCCCGGTATCGTCATCCTCCTCAAACTGTTGTTTGCGGCAGGTGAAGGTAAGGTCGAAGTTCGCGTATTTCTGCTTGGTGGAGAGCAAGGATCCATCCCCGGCGTTCTCGAAGCGGACCTGATGGTCGGAGGTGAGGTAGACGTGCCCCTCTTCTGCCACCCCTTCGTTATTGGAAGAGGCGACGTACCAATTGTGGTCGAAGCCTTTCTCAAAGGTCGGATGGAGGTCGCGCCCATTCTCCAAAACGCCGCGGAAGCTGGAAATCGACAGCTTTTGGATCTTGGCGACGCTTTCCCCTTCGCCGAAGGAGGCGATGGCGAGTTTCCCTTCGCCGAAGTCGCAAGGGTGGGTCAAGGATTTCCCGAGGCATTGCCCTTCGGCTTTGAATCCTTCCCCTTCTTTGGTGAGGCTAAGGCGCAGCTCGATCACACTGCCGTCTATCGAGGTCTCGGAAAGGGCGACGGATCCGACTTCTTCCCCATTTAAGGCAAGGACCATCTCCGGCCCGGCGGCCCCTTCGCGGACTCCGAGGAAGATTTTTCCGTTCGGGGCGTCATTCTCTTGGATGCCTGCTCCGAGCCCCAAAGCCTTGGAGCCCAAGGAATCAATGGACAATTTCAAAGTGGCGTCGAACACTTTGGAGGAATTCTCGCTCAAGACATAGCTTTTCTTGGTGATGATCCCAGAGCCCGCGGCGGGAGAATCCATGACGAGGTATTTGGCGGGCGCGTTGATCTTGCAATGGGAGTTTGCAACCGCATAGCTCGGATCGTTCACGAAGGCGCACTCCTCGCTTTCGAAGCCCTCCTCGATCGAATAGCGGATGTCGCTCAGCTCTTTGGAACTCGCGACGCCGACTTTGATGTTGTCTAGGCTCACATCGCCGGTCAGCCCGTTGCCCATGAACGAGACGTATCCGGATCCGACGTTTTTGAAGGCGCCGGCATTCCAATAGCAAATCTTGACGAAGGCGGAGGCGTCGGTCCCGTCGGCCCTGCCGAAGAGTTCCGCGGAACCGTCGGCATGGAAAGCGAAACGGTAGTGGCCTTTGGCGGCGTATCCGTTGGTGCCGATCCAAAGGGTTTGCGTCCCCGTCATGTCGAAGGGGTTGCCCGAGCCGGCGGTCGTCACCATGTTGCCGGCCAGTTGCATCATCACCATGTCGCCCCAGCTTCCGTTAAAGGAGTCCGACCCCTTCCCGAGGCAAAGGTATCCGGCCCCCAGCTCGAGGGTCTGGAACTCAACGACCAAGGACTGGCCTTGACCGACCTCCACTTTCTCTTTGGTGCGGAAGAAGCCGACGTTGTAGTCAAAGCCTCCGAAGGTCACGGAGCCGCCTTTGTCGACGAAGTTGAACTTATTGCCTTCGTCGCCGACGACGTCGTATTTCTCCGCGGAGATCCCCTGGCCGAACTCATCGGTTTCGCTTCCCTCAAGGAAGGTCGCGGCGTGGGTGGGGAGGGCGTTCTGCGTGAGGGGAACGCTCAGGGCGAGGGCGCCAAGGCTCAGGGCCAAGGCTGGGATGAGAAGTAATTTACCTTTCATGTGTTTGCACTCCTTTCGGTAAATTTAAATAGGGCGATTGCCCAATATATCAATATTCGACGGCGGGGAAGAAGCGCTCCATGAGCCACTTAACCCCCTGGACGAGCGGAACCCCGATGAGGGTGAAGATCATCCCGACCGCGGAGGCCCGGTAAAGGGAATTCGCGTTGACGAGATTCATGATGTAGAGGGCGATCGTGGAGGAAAGCCCGTCATAAGGCCCGCCCCCGGTGAGGAGCATCGGCTGCAGGAACAGGGTGAAGATGACCCCGACCCCGGAGACGAATAAGGTCGTGATGGTCCCGGAAAGCATCGGAAGGACCACTTGGAAGAGCTCCCTCCACATGGGGATGCCGTCCATTTTCCCGGCTTCGAAGATCTCGTTTGGGATGCGGTTGATGGCCCCGGAAAGCAAAACGACGTTATAGCCGATCCCGGCCCAAAGGCAATAGATGAGCACCATGGGCATGACGGTCGATTTGTCGCCGAGCCAGCCGTTCGCGGGGATGAGTCCGCCAAGCCCAAGGGCTTTGAGGACCGAATTGACCGGGCCGAAGCTTGAATTGAGCATGAAGGAGAACGCCATGGTGAGGACCACGACCGAGATGATGTTCGGAAGGAAGAAGATCACGCGGAAGATCTTCGATCCGGGTACTTTCTTATGGAGGATATAGGCGCAGAAGACGGAGATGGGGAGCAAGACGAAGTTGTTGCTAAGAAACAGGTATATTGAATTCAGGATCGAATTTCGGAGCTCCGGCATGTCCGGGTTGGTCAAACGGTTCCAGACCCAGGCGTAGTTGTCCCAGCCGACGAAGACCTCCCTCCCCAAACCGTAATCGAGCTTCTGGAAGGACATGATGACCGTATCCACGTTGACATAGGCCCAGAAGACGAGGAACTGCAGCAAGGGATAGGCCACCATGGCGGCGATGAACAAGGCGCGCCCAAGAGGCATCCGTTTTTTCTTATGCAGTTTCAAAGGGGCGGAGGCGGAGCTCATTTTTTGAACGGGATGACGAAGATGCCATCTCCCTCATCCAAGGTGATCTCGAAGTTCGAGGAGGAAAGCTCCACCACTTCCTTGGTTTGTCCGTGGTAGACCAAAGCCGAATCGGCGCCATTGAAACGAAGAGACACGACGTCTTTCTTAAGCAAGGAGGGATCGGAGAAGTTGGAGATGAGGAAGCCATCCCTGCCTTCGCCGTTCTTGAAGGCCCCGATGAGGGTATTCTGGGTGCAGGAAAGTTCGGAGATGGCATCGATTTTGTCCAAGGAAAGCCCGCACATCTCGATTTGTTTGACCTCGCCTTGGACCTCGCTCCCCTTCACCGGCATCGCGCCGACCCAAGAGAAATCCAAATAGGCTTCGTCGAGGTTCTTGAGCTCGGCGTTGACGGCTTTCACGTGGTTGTAGAGATCGGTCCTCTTCCCATCTTTGGTGATCATGGAAGGGCTGCCGACGTCGCCGAACTCAAGGGGCGTCCAATAGCAGAAATACTGGATGGAACGGCTCCCATAGGCGAGCTCGGTCATCACTTGGTGGCGGACTTCGGCCTCGTTGGGGACGCGGGTCGCGTTGTCGTAGCTCATGGCCTGGACGAAGGTATACATCGGGATCCCGGCTTCTTTGCATTTGTTGGCTACGATCTCGAGGTTATAGAGCACGTCGTCGGTGAGCTTTTTGTTCCCGTAGCCGTCCTCCATCATGGAATAGTGATCGAAGGAGACGAACTCCGGTTGGACGGTTTTGATATACTGATCGATGTATTCCTCATAGGAAGAGGCTTGCAGCTGCGAGGTATTCGCGTAAGTCGGGAAGAGGTTGATGTAGAACTCCTTCCCGGGGTAGTCCTTTTGGAAAAGCTTCTTCAAACGCGCCAGACGGTCGAATTTCCGGGCGCCGGGCTCATCGGTGACGAGCCATCCTTTCAAAGCGGAGGCTCCATCGTAGCTTTTGGTGATCGCGTGGAGGTCGCCCTCCTCGAGCTCAAGCTCTTCCGGATCGAGGTCGAGGTTGTCACGAGCCAGATACTCGATGCCGGATTTCTCGGCGTATTCCAAAGCCGAGGCGATCGCGGGGCGGTTGGCGATCTCATAAAGCCCGTAGATGACGTTGATGCCGCTTTCCTCGATTTCGTCGTAGCGTTCCTGGGTGATGAAATTGGGGTTGCCTTTGTTGTTCCAGTTCGCCGAGGGCGGGGCCACCCAAGCCCCGATCCGGAGCACGTTCTCCCTTCCCTTATCGGAGAAGTCCGGTCGCCCGGAGACGACCTCGTAGGCATTGCCTTTGTTCACGTTGCATCCCATGAGGAAAATCCCGGTGCAGGTCAAGGCCAAGATCCTTTTGGCGCCGTTCATTGGAAATCCCCCGCTTCATTCTGGAAAGCTTTCCAATTGGAGGCGACGAAAGAGACGATTTGGGCGTGGACTTCCGCGGCCGTGTCGTCTTCTTGGACCATCTTGGAATAGGGGGAGCCGTAACCGGGCCAGGTGTTGAGATTATTTTGGTAATACATGATGGAATCCGAAGTCATGTAGACGTTGTTCGACTGTTCCCACATGAGGGCGCATTCCTTGGTGAATCCGCTGATGCCTTCGATCTCGGAGGGCTTGTAGCGGAACGGGCGGATGCCGCCGGCGGATTGGGTAAAGATCCTCGCCGCGTCGGGGGTGCAGGTATAGGCCAGGAATTTTTTGGCAGCCTCTTTGTTCGAGGCGCCCCGCGGGATGACGAAGAAGTCGCCGGAGGTGCAGTAAAGGGCGTCTTTCTCCTTGGATCCGGCAAGAGAGGGGGTCTTCATCAGGGACATCGTGAATCCGGCGGGCATCGAGCTCTTCATTTCATTCTCCAGCCACGCCCCGTTGCTCATCATGGCGGCCTCTCCGTTCACGAAGCTCATCTGAGCCTCCATGAATTTCTTTCCGGCGGCGCCGGGGACGGAGTTCTTGGCCTTGCCTTCGCCGGTGCAAATGAGGTCTTGGAAGGCCTGAAGCGCTTTGAGGCGCCCTTCTTGCTTAAAGACATCCGGGCTTTCGAATTTCCAGAATTCGTCCCACTTGGCTTTGCCTTCGTATTGGGCCCACCACTGCAGGACGGTGAAATCCCAATAGGAGGCGACGCTTCCGGACCACGAGAAGGGGGCGATGGTGCCGCTAGAATCAGACTTGATGGTTTCGCAGAGGGTCTGCAGTTCTTCGAAGGAGGTCGGCACCTGCCAGGCATAATCGGCGAACATCTTCTTGTTGTAGATGAGGCCGCAAGGATTGACCGACCAAGGCAAAGCGTAATAATGGCCTTTGACTTTCCCGAAATCCTGCAACCCGTCGACGATGTAGTCCCGGACGGTGGTCCCGTCCTCTTTGACTTTCTTGCCATAGACGTCGTCGATCGGCTCCAGATACCCTTGGACCGACCAAGGCTGCCAGTTGGTGGAGAGAACCATCACGAGGTCCGGCAGGTTGCGGCCCGATTGGAGGCGGGGCAATATGTTGGCGGTCATTTGGGCATCGCCGTCTCGGTCGATTTTGATCTTCGCGTTCGGGTTCTTGGCGTTGTAATCCTCCTCCCAGCGGGTGAGGAAATCCTCTCCGAATCCGCATTTGGCGAAGGCGACTTTGAGGGTGGTGACCCCATCCCCTCCACCTTGATTGGGGTTCTCTGAGCAAGAGAAAAGCGAAAGGGCTCCGGAAAAGGCGAGAGCGAGGCAGGCGATCTTGCGACTGGTCTTCATGGATGTTCTCCTTGGGTTTCAACCCTCTTATACCCTTTCATTGTAAGGGGTTTCGCAAGAAAAACAACACTTTTATTTAACCGGGTTAATTAAAACATTTCCAAGGCTATTCTTTTGATGGTCAAAGATACAAGCCAAGTTTCTCAAAGAACGCCAAAGGGTAGCTCGACCAGCCGTGGCAAAGGCTCCCGGCCCCGTTGAAATCCTCCGCCCCCAGCTCGGTTTCGTAGAAGGTCGTCGCCCCGCCTTCAAGCATTTTCCCATGGGTTTTCTTGATGTCTTCGATCACCCAAGAGGCGTTCTTGGGATCGATTTTGAGCAAGGCGTCGTAAAGGAAAGGCTTGCTCGAGAGAGTGCAAGGGACCATGCCTTCGCTTGTTTTGAGCCTCGTTTCGAGATTCCTGGCTTCTTCCGGGGTGAAATAGCCCATCAAGACGGCGCAGGAATTCGCGTATTGGCTGAGGAAGGGGTCTTCTTGGCTGAAGAGGAAGGCTCCGTCTTTGAGAAGGGTCTCCCGGATCCTTTCGCGGTTTCTTTGCCGGAAAGCGCCTGAATCATGGGGGGTCCCGAGTTGGTCCTCGATGCTTTCGAAGCCATCGAGGGCCCACAGGAAAAGGGAATTGAGCAAAAGATCGGCCCGCTTGAACTGCTTTTGGTTGAGCCCTCCCTCCAATCCTGAGGCCCATTCGTAGAAGTTCCAGGTCCCCGGGGCGTCGAAGGTATAGAGGAGCCCGTCCTCGATCCGTTCCTCAAAGGAGGAGAGAATGCTCTTGAGTTTGGGATATACCCTCTTCAAGAACTCGACGTCCCCGGATTTCCGTCCGTACAGGGCGACGGATTTGAAGTAGAACAATGAAAACGAGGGGATGGTGAGATAGGACTGGCTTGGAGAGCAGATCGAAAGGAGGCGGTCCTTCCGCTCGTCCTGAGAAATGAGCAAGAGGCTCGATTTGAGTTGCTCTAGATTCTCGAAGCAGACGAATCCGGAGATCGCTTGGTTGTAGCTATCCATCGCGTAGAGGCATTGCTCCCTCCAGGGGCAATCCTCGTAATGGGAATGGTAACAGCAGGACAAGGTGTATACGCAGACGTCGTGGATCTTCTGAAGCAGAGGATCCTCGAGTTTCCTTTCCTTCACCCGGAAGGGATAGGCGATCTCCGTGACGCCGAAATAGGAGATCTCAAGGTCCTCCTCGGCTATGATCTCAAGGTAACGGAAGCCAAGCCGGCGGAAGGTATCCAAGAAGACGTTCCTCCCCTTTTGGGCGAAAAGTTCGACGGAGAAGTCCCGGTTCTCGATCCGGTAAGGCAAAGAGAGATCTTCGTTGCGGTGTTCGGCGTAGCAAACCAAGATCCTCTGAGGGACGGGGCTATTGAAGTCCACGTCGAGATGGCCGACGGTCTCTTTGCGGAAATCCAGAAGGTAATGGCCCTTGCCGACGCGGGTCCATTCATAGGAGGGGCGAGAAAGGAAGCGGCAACGCTCATTGATCCGGAACTCCCCTTGTCCTTCTCGGCGGAGTAGGCAAGAGGAGGACCATCCCCCTTCTTTTCCCCGTCCTTTGAAATCGTAGGCGTAAGAATAGCCAAGCTGGGGGCTTATGGCTTTCTTGCGATGGGATCGATAGGTGGGGCAAAGCCTGGAAAGCACGCCCTCCCCGCTTCGGCAGAGGGTTTCCCCCTCTTCCGAAAGGAAGGCGAAGACCAAACCGGCTTTGCCTTTGCAATAGGAGGAGAAATCCGCCGAGCCGAAATAGTAGAGGGTCAAGAAAGCCTCGTTCTCCCCTTCTTGAAGCTCGACCTCGACCTTGTCGAAAATCGGGTGATCGGGGTAGCTTGGGGAGGCCCCGAAATAAACGAGCTTCCCGTTGAGGAGCACCTGGGCGTCGGAATCGCAGCCGATGAGGAGGGTCCCTTTTTGGCATTTGGGTGAGCGGAAGGAGACTTTGTATTCGGAATATTCGTCTTCCTGCGCTTCCTCCTTGAAATAGATCCATCGGGCGTCTAGTAGCGACTTGAGGCAAGTGGCATCGTTCATGGCTGTTCTCCTGTCGGAAGTATCTTAAGCATTTTGAAAGGGCGCTTGGGAGAGGAAAAAAGGGCCCGAAGGCCCCTAAAGCATATGCTTTAGAATCTCACCACTTGTTGAAGACCTTCTCGGCGAATCCGGGGACCTCGGAGAAGGAAAAGGGCTTGCCGTCCACGAGGAAGGATCCGGAGAACACCCCGAAGACCTGATGCTGATTGCTCCGGATGATGAGGGCGGAGGTATCGCTGTGTCGGTCATAGATGGGGTGGAAGCGGAGTTCGAAGGAATCGTCTTTGAAGCGGAAGAGCCAATCCTTCATGAAATCGTCCCCGCCGGTGGAGGAGATGGGGATGTCGAAGCAGACCCCGCCGAGTTTGATGGCCTTATCGTCCAAGAAAAGCATGTTCTCGCTGGCTTTGGAGGTGTCCCCGAACCCGTATCCGAGGTTCCAGCCAAGCAGATGCCCATCCACGCAGGAGGAGACGGAGCACCAATACCAGGTGTTGCGGTAGGTCCATACCCCCCTGCCCCAATCCAGGACCCCAAAAGAAGAGGAATTGAAATCGAGCATCCGATCCCCGAATTTGGCGTAGCCGTGGGCGATTTGGTTGTTGATCTTCTGATTGTAATAGAAATGGGCTTTCTTCGCGAAGGGGGTCGCGATCACCATCGAATTGGGGGAAGTCTCTTCGAGGGCGATGTCGCAATGGAAGGGGGTGGACAGTTTGTCCATCGACTTCACGAAGACCACGAGGCGGCGCTTCCCCTGCCCAAGATTCAGGAAGCGGAAGGAATAGCCTTTCTTGGAATCGGAGACTTCGATGTCCCCGGTTTTGGAGGTGGTCGGCAGGTTCCATTTCCCGCGGGTGAAAGGGACGATGATGGACTTCGTCACGTCGAATTTGGCTTTGAAATCGAGCACGGAGACCGAGACCATGCCCATGTAGGAATTGTCCGCGACGGTCAAAGCAACCCCGTAATCGGAGTTCCCGACGTAGTAATAATCCCATTCCTTGAGGCGGAAGGACCCTCCCTTGACCATGGACTTGTCGTAGTCCTTCACCAAAGAGCAGGCGTATCCGGCCTCGACGAGGTCCCCTTTTTCGTTGAGCAAAGGACCGGGCGTCAAACGATGTTGTTCTTGCATAGGCCCATTATACAAGAAAAGCCCCGTAAGGGGCTCATCAATCGATGGAGGCGATTTTGGGGTCCGCCATCGCGGAGGCGACGGCTTCCTTGATGGTGGTTTCCTTCGACTCGTGGCCGTATTTGTCGACGTCGGCGGCATCGCGGACTTCGTGGGTGAGGCAGCTCGGCCCCCCGATGCATCCGTTGGGGCAAGCCATGCCTTCGATGAAGTTGCCGTCAAGGCGGCCGGCTTTGTATTTGGTCAGGGCCATCTTGCATTGGTCTAATCCCGAGCACTGGACCGGCTTGACTTCGAAGTCGATCTCTTGCTCTTTGAGGGCCTGTCTCACGGCGTCGGAAAGCCCGCCGCTTCGGGCGAAGATGCGCCCGAAGTAAGAGGCGTTGTCGAGCGGTTTGCCTTCGAGCTCGGCGAGGACGATCCCGCGGGCGTCGATCAGCGCCTGCAGCTCCTCGAAGGTGATGACGCAGTCGACGAAGGGGGATACCTCCGGGCGCTTGGCTTCCATCTTTTTGGCGATGCAGGGCCCGCAGAAGACGGTTTTGCAGTTCGGGTCGATGGATTTCAGATATTTGGCGATGGCCGCCATCGGCGAGAGATTGCGCGAGATCTTGCCTTTGAGTTCGGGGAAGGAGGTCTCGACGTAGCGGACGAAGGCAGGGCAGCAAGAAGAGGTGCAATCCCCTTCCTCGGAGAGGTCTTTGGCCTCGTTGAGGGCAACTAGATCCGCCCCTAGGGCGGCTTCGACGACGTCGGTGAAACCGAGCGCCTTGATGCCGGAGACGACCTGGGGGAGGGTCGCGTAATGGAACTGGCTGGAGATGGAAGGGGCGACGATCATGTAGGTTTTGTAGGCCTTCCCGGAGTCGCTCCCTTTGATGATGTCGATGCAATCCAAGATGAAGGACTTGTCGACGATCGCCCCGAATGGGCAGGCATAGGAGCATTGCCCACAGCGGGTGCACTTCTCCTCGTCGATGCTCGTGATGCCGTCTTCCCTAGGCTTGACCGCGTTGATCTTGCAGGCGGATTCGCAGGGGCGGCGCCGGTTCACGATGGCCCCGAAGGAGCAGGATTTGGCGCACATGCCGCAATTGACGCACTTGGTTTTGTCGATGCTCGCGCGGTGATCGGGCAAGAAGCTGATCGCGTTGAGGCGGCAGGCCTGGGCGCAGCGATGGGCCAAGCAACCGCGGCAGAGATCGGTGACCTCCATGCCGCCGAAGGGGCATTGGTCGCAGGCTTCCTCGATCACCTCGAGCATGTTGGGGTTGCTCTTGTCTCCGCCCATGGCGAGGGTCACTCTTCTAGCGGCGATCGCCCTTTCTTTATAGACGCAGCAGCGGAAAGCCGCCTTCGGGCCCGGGGAGATGAGCTTGGGGATGCCTTCCTTCTTCTCTTCGAGGGTTCCGTCCCAATAGTCCGCGGCGACTTCCTTGAGGACGCGGTATTTGAGTTGCTGGACGAGGGTGTCGAATTTCAGGGGTTTTGCGATGGCCATGATGGGTTCTCCTTTCTCTAGAAATAGAGCACTTTGATGCGTTTGCCCATGTTCCTCAGCTCTTTAGCGAGGTTGTCGATGATCTGCATCTTCATCTTGAAGGTGATTTTGCCTTGGTCTTCCTGATGGGCGGGATTGACGGCGCAGCCGACGTAGAAGGTGATGTCGGTCGCGTCTTGGAAGAGGGCGTTGGCGAGCAGGCTCGCCCCGTCTTGGCGGTAGCTCCAGGTGAAATAGGCGGAATTGCCGTTCTGGTAATCCTCCGCCAAGGCGAGGACTTTGTTGAGGGTGATGATGCCTTCGGTCGCGAGGTCTACCCCGTCGATGAGGCAATACGGGGGGATGTCGGGATCCAAGGATATGAGGTCCCCGCGGATCGGGGAGCCCAGGTGGCGCGAGACGATTTTGCAGGTCGTTCCCCCGCAGACGATGTGCTTTCCCGGAAGGGCGAAGAAGCTATTGAGCATGTTCTCGTCGTCTTCTCTGCTCGCGGCGGGCCCGACGAGGAGATTGGCTAGCTCGCGTTCCCTCCTTCGGATGCAGAGGCAAGTGGTGTCGTCCCCCGGGCGACGATTATAGAGCAACGAGCAGTGATCCACGAGGAGGGTCGCGAGGTTTTTGCAGGATAGATAGGGCGAGGCGAGGCCTTCTAGATAAGAGGCGATCTCCTCTCTCCCCCAACCGAAGTTGAGCGTCTCCCCCACCCCGGCATGGAGGGCGCCGTCGCTATAGAGGCAAAGGGAGTCGTTCTTATCGAAGTAGAGCTTGGCTTTCTTGATCCTCTTGCCCCCGATTTCCTCGATGGCGTAATCGATGGGGATCGATTTGCCGTTTCGGAGGAAGATGGGGTCGGGGTTATCGAAGTTATAGAGGGAGGCGGTGAAGTCCTTCTCGATCTTGACGACCGTGAAGGTGCTGTAGGCGACGTTGCCGCGGTCTCTGGCCACGGGGAGAGTTTTGGCGAGGGATTCCACCCCCTCTTCGATCCCCATGCCGCCTTCGATCATCTTCGATAGCAAAGTCGAGGTGAGGGTCGATAGGATCGAAGCCTCCACGCCGGACCCCAAGCCATCGGCCAAAACCAAGGTGAGCGAGAGGTCATTGCCCTCGCTGATCTCGACGTGGTCCCCGCAGAGCTCCTCGCCTTTGTGGTTGAGGGAGAGGTAGCCGTATTCGATTTGGCTATTTTCGTCAGCGGGAGCCATTCTCTCCGCCCCCTTTGCGGTCTTTGAGGGTGTCGGAGAGCCGGGTCAAGGCGATTTTGGTCGCGGCCGCGGATTCTCCGAGCAATTGGGCGATCTGCTGGACCGCCTCCATGTTCTTGTCGATGACTTCCGAGGTGACCCTGGCGGTCTCCTCGGCGTCTTTGAGATGCCTGGCTTTGCGGATCTCGTGGTCGGTGACGTCGCGGAGAGACCCCAAGACGATGTGGAAGCGTTCGTCGTAATGGATGGTGGCTTCGCAGATCTTGCCGTTGGGCAGGCTAATTTTCTTCAAACGCGTGTTCTCTCCGGACAAGGAGAGGAAGAAGAGCTCCGGATCGAGGAACTCCCCCACCTGATGGCCGATGAGGGCGCTTGGGGCCCCGCTTCCGAGAATCGAGGCCATCGCGGGGTTCGAGAGTTGGATCACGCCATCTTCGTTCAGGACCAAGATGCCATTGGGCGAATATTCGACGATGTCGCTCCCAAAGCTCGTGGCTTTCTCCATGAGGAAGGGGAGGCACATCTCGAGGTTGGCCTTGCCCATGAGCACGGCGATCGCCTTCTCCCGGCAGCTAGGATAACCGCAGGAAGCGCAGTTGAGCTCGTCTTTTTTCGAATTCTTGCCTATCTTCCTAAGCACCGCTTCGATCTGGGCTTCGGTAAAGCTCGGCCTTTGATTTTCCAAGGGGGCGAATTCCTTGTGGGCGGGGATTTCCTCCGCCGCATCAAGGAAATCCTCCTCCCCGGCGAATTTGGTTAAGGCAAGCCGCCCTTCGAGCAGCCCCCGCTTTTCGCTTTTGTGGGCGGGGCCAGAGAGGCAGGAGCCGGAACAGGCGCTCATCTCAAGGAAGGCGTGGCTGATCTTGCCTTCCTCGATGGCCTTCAAGGCCTCGATGCAGTTTTCCACGCCGGAGAGGGCCAAGTAATCGTAGGAGGCTTCCCTTTTTTGCATCGAGGAAAGGATGCCTCCTTCGCTCGGGAAGAGGCGGGTTCGGGATTGGTTTTCTTTCTTTTCGCCTTGTTTCTTCGGCTCGATGCCTTTTTCGTGGAAAAGCTTCTCTAGTTCAAGGAAAGTGAGCACGCAGTCGACGGACCCCGGGTAGCGGTCCCCCTCTTCTTTCTTCGCTAGGCACGGGCCTAAGAAGATGACCTTGGCACCCGGATGGGCGGATTTGATCATCCGTGCGTGCTCCTCCATCGGGGAGGGGACCTCGGCGAGGTACTTGAGGCAAGACGGATGGTGCTTCTGGATGAGCAGGTTCACCGAGGGGCAGCAAGAAGAGATGAGGATGTCTTTGTCCCCTTGTTTCAGAAGGGATTGGTATTCCTCTTTGACTCTTTTGGCCCCGATGGCGGTCTCTTCGACGCCTTGAAACCCCAAAGCGAGCAAGGCTTCCTTCATGCCTTCGATCCCCGCGTCGGGGAAAGAAGAGAGAAAGCTCGGGGCCAAGGAGGCGTAGCAATTCCCCTGCTTCAGCAAAGACAAGGCCAAGGAAAGGTCGTCCCGGATCTCCGGGCAATGCTGCGGGCATACGGAAAAGCAGTTCCCGCAGTAGATGCAGGAAGAAGGCAAAATCTTGGCCTGGCCATTCTCGAAGGATATGGCCTTGACCGGGCAGAAGCGGATGCATTTGTAGCAGCTTCGGCAGTCGGCGTCGGCGTTGCGCAGCACATCGTTCATAGGGGTTTACCTCTCCATGTCGAAAAGGGGGCCCAAGGGAGGGCCCCCGAAGGAACTAGCCTAGAAGCGGAAGGACCTCTTCCTTCAGGAAGGAAGGAACCTTCTCCGGGGTGAGGCCGGGGAGGATCTTCTCCCCCACCTTCACCGAGACCCCGTCGTGCCCGCATTGGCCGAGGCAAAACGCGGCTTTGAGTTCGACTTTGTCCTCGAGGCCGTTTTTGAGGATCTCTCCCCTCAAGGCCTCGATGACGTCGCGGGAGCCCTTCAAATGGCAGGAGCTCCCAACGCAAATGGCAAGTTCGATTTTATCCATCAGTTCCCTTTATAGGCGCTCTTCATGATCGAAACCATGTCCTCGACCATGGGCTCACGCGGATTGCACGGGGTGCATTGGTCCTCGTAGGCCAAATACGCCAACTCCTCTAGATGCTCATTATAGTTCTTTTCATCGGGGATAATCGATTGGAAGTTCATGTCCATGCCGATTTCCTTGCCGAGATTCAGGACCGCCTGGGCCAAAACCTCGCCGGCGTCTTCGGGCTTCTCGCACTTGAGGCCGAGGGCGTTGCAGATGCTCTGGTACTTCTTGTCGCACTGGTACTCCTCGTACTTCGGCCACAGGGCGAGCTTGGTCGGCTGGGTGCCGTTGTAGCGGATGACGTGGGGAAGCAAGATGCCGCAGGTCTGGCCGTGGATGGTGTGGAACTCGCCGCCCATCTTGTGGGCGAGGGAGTGGACGAGGCCGAGGAAGCTGTTGGCGAAGGCCATGCCGGCGATGGTCGCGGCGTTATGCATCTTCTCCCTGGCTTTGAGGTCGTGGGCACCGTCTTTGACCGCGCGGGGGAGGTATTCGAAGACCAGCTTGATGGCCTCGAGGCAAAGCCCATCGGTGAAGTCGCTGGCCATGACCGAGGTATAGGCCTCGATCGCGTGGGTGAGGACGTCCATGCCGGTATAGGCGGTGCTCCGGGCCGGGATGTTGGTCGTGAATTCAGGATCGACGATCGCGATCGAGGGGGTCAAGGAATAGTCCGTGAGCGGATATTTCTTGAGGTTGGCCTTGTCGGAGATGACGGCGAAGGGCGAGACTTCCGAGCCGGTTCCCGAGGTGGTCGGGATGCAGATGAGCTTGCTCTTCCTGCCGAGTTCCGGGTATTTGAAGGCCCTCTTGCGGATGTCCATGAACTTCTGCTTGAGGTCGTTGAAGTCGACTTCGGGGTGCTCATAGAAGATCCACATGCCTTTGGCGGCGTCCATGGCGGAGCCTCCGCCGAGGGCGATGATCGTGTCGGGCTGGAATTCCTTCATGAGCTCGACGCCGCGTCGGACGGTGGAGATGTCGGGATCGGGTTCGACCTCAGCGAAGAGCTGATAGGTGACCGGGTTTCGGCGCAAAGCCAATTGGTCGGTGATCTTCTTGAGGAAGCCGAGCTGGACCATCGAATGGTCGGTGACGATGAAGACTTTGTTGAGGTCCTTCGCCGATTTCAGGTATTGGATCGAATTGCGTTCGAAGTAAATCTTCTGCGGGACTTTGAACCACTGCATGGTGTTCCTCCTCTTTCCGACTTTCTTGATGTTGAGCAGGTTGATGGCCGAGACGTTGCCCGCGACCGAGTTATGGCCATAAGAGCCGCAGCCGAGGGTGAGCGAGGGCAAGAAGGAGTTGTACACGTTGCCGATGCCGCCGAAGGTGGAAGGCGAGTTCCAGACGATGCGGATGGCCTTGACTTTGTCGCCGAAGGCGTCGGACATCGATTGCTCTTTGCAGTGGATGGCGGCGCTATGGCCGAGGCCGCCGAATTCGAGCATCTTCTCGCAGAGGTCGAACCCTTCCGCGGCGTCTTTGACTTTGTAGACGGCGAGCACCGGGGAGAGCTTTTCCCTGGAAAGCGGCTCGGAGGGGCCGACTTCCTGGCACTCGGCGGCGATGATCTGGCAGCCTTCCGGGATCTCGAAGCCGGAGTTTTTGGCGATGTTGGCGGCGCTCATGCCGGCGACGGCCGGGTTGAGTTTGGCGGATTCGACGCCCGCTTCGCCTTTGCTCACGCCGAACATGAACTTCTCGAGTTTCCTGGCTTCGGCGGGGCTAGCGAAGTAGACGCGGTATTTCTTGAAGAGGGCCACCGCTTCTTCGTAGACCGGCTCATCGATGAACACGGCGGATTCGGAGGCGCAGATCATGCCGTTGTCGAAGGCTTTGGACAAGACCACGTCGTTGACGGTCTGAGGCAAGTCGGCCGAACGGTCGATGTAGCAAGGGACGTTGCCGGCCCCGACGCCCAAGGCGGGCTTGCCGCAGCTATAGGCGGCCTTGACCATGGCGTTGCCTCCGGTGGCTAAGATGGTCGCGATGCCGGGGTGGTTCATGAGGGCGCTTGTGGCCTCCATGGAACCGTGCTCGATCCACTGGATGCAGTTCTCGGGGGCGCCGGCCTTCACCGCGGCTTCGAGCATGACTTTCGCGGCTTCTTTGGAGCAATGGAAGGATCCGGGGTGGAAACTGAAGATGATCGGGTTCCTCGTCTTGATGGCGATGAGGGATTTGAAGATGACGGTCGAGGTCGGGTTGGTGACCGGGGTGATCCCGGCGACGACGCCGACGGGCTCGGCGATCTCGGTGATGCCGGTGACCGGATCGTCGGAGATGATGCCGACGGTCTTGGTGTGGCGCATGTTGTTGACGACGTATTCGCAGGCGAAGAGGTTCTTGGTGGCTTTGTCCTCGAAGACGCCCCTGTGGGTCTCTTCGATGGCCATGCGGGCCAAGGATCCGTGATGGTCGAGGCCGGCGACGGACATCTTGGCGACGATGTAGTCGATCTTCTCCTGGTCGAAGGTGGAGAATTCATCGAGGGCCTTGAGGCCTTTCTGGACGAGTTCGTCCACTTCCTTCTCGGCGGCTAGTTTCCTTTGCTCAAGCTCTTCTTGGGTCAAGGGTTTCTTGATTGCTTTCTCTGCCATGGTTATTTTCCTCCTTTGGCTAATTCGACGTTGAGCCGGTGGCTAAGCACGGCTAACGAAGAAGCGAGATTTACGTTTTCGACGACGATGCCGTCTTTGACTTCGAGCTGGACCGGGGCGAAGTTCCAAATGGCCTTGGCTCCGCTTTCGACGGCGAGCTCGGCCACGCGCTGGGCGTGGTTAGCGGGAACGGTGAGGATCGCGATGTCGGCGTTAAGCTGCGGGAGCAATTCGGGCAGCCTCTCGATGGAGAACACCATCTTGCCCCCGACGGTCTTGCCGATGAGGTCCGGGTTGGCATCAAACCCAGCCAGGATCTCTAATCCCATCTCGGAGAACGCCGGGAAGTTCAGCAGGGCTCCTCCTAGGTGTCCGCAGCCGATCAAGACGGCGCTCGCGGCATCGTGGTAGCCGAGGAAGGATTCAAGATCCTCAACGAGCTGTTTGACGCTTCTGCCCTTTTTGGGGCGGCCCGCTTCCAGGGAGACGGCCTGCAAGTCTTTGCGGACCTGCTCCTCGCTGTAGCCGAGTTTGGCGGCGATGCGGGGGGAGGATACGAATTCGCATCCCTCCGCGAGGAGCTCTTTGAAGTATTTCAGATAAATGGGATAGCGGCCTAGCTGGTTGTTTGAGAATCGATTCATCGTTGTCCTCCTTTCGCTAATCCTTTACCGGAAGCAATAGTAAGGGCTTGTTTTAACAAAATCAATGAAAAAGTAAATTCTTACCGGTTTACTCATTGGC
>SFUB01000007.1 GCA_004561785.1 bacterium
TTTTATTCCGATTTTCTTCAAAAGAGGGAGGATTTCGCCTTCCTCCTTGGTTTGCCGGGAATCCCAGGAAGGGGCCAACTTGTCGAAAAACTCTTTCGCGGGGTTCATCGGAAAAACTCCTCCACGTCGATTTTCTGATATCCGCCGAAGGAATTGGGATAAGCCTTGATCTGCTCATAAAGAGGAGCCCCGAGGAATTCCTCCGTGATTTCATTCGTCTTAGAAACGATGTCAAGGTCTTGGAATAATTCGGGATAGACGACCTTCGCGCAGTACCAGGCGTTGGCTAAGGCGATTTCGAGGTTGGTATAGTAAGCGTTATAGGCCATCTCAAGATAGACCTCGCCGTTTTGCCAAGCTTTGCAGGACTCGAAGAGTTCTTTGTTCTCCACGAAAGAAGGCTTGATGTTTTTGATGGCCGCGGCATCGAAAATGATCTTGTCCATGTTTGGGGCCAAAGAAGCAAACTTCTCTGCGTCGATTTTCTGAATTCCGTCTGTCTTCAAATCGGAAACCGCATTTTTGATGTGGGCGACATTGAAGTTCTCATAGTTCTGGGCGGTCATGAATTGATTTGTGGTGCCCCAATTCCCAAGCCCGCAGATATAGGTGTTCGGCTTATCTTCTTCCTTAATTCCCGCGGTTATTGCGGAGATTTCCTCCTTTTGAGCCTCAATATAAGAAATAAGATGCTCGACCCGCTCTTCTTTCCCAAGGACTTTTCCGATCATCGTCAGGCTGTTTTTCACTTTTTCATCAAAGATCCCCTTGCTACCATACCCCAAGGTCAATACGGGCACGCCGAGCATTTGCTCCAGGGCACTGGCCTTATCCGCGTCTTCGTATTCGGAAAGCACCAAATCCGGATTGCAGGAAAGGATCTTCTCCGCCTCCGCGGATTGGGCGTTCGGCCCGCCGACCCCGCAAGAAGGAAGATTCGCGTACGCCTCGTGGTTGGCGATGAAATAAGGACGTGCAACCCCATCGAACATCTTCGGCCGGCTATCCAAACTCTCGTTATCGATGTCTTCGACGCCCGCGAGCAAGCAGACATCCCCGATATAGGAAAATAAGCGCAAAGCCCCCGCTCCGATACAGACGATTTTTTTGTAAGATCCCCGTTTAATGGAGACCTCTCGCCCAACCGCATCCACAATGAGCGTGTCTCCCCTTTCCGTCTGGGCGCCGCATCCAGCAAGGCAAATTAAGCCGAGCAAAGGCAATAAGCCGATTCTTTTGATTTTCATTTATGTTCTCCGTTATGGTGAAAATGAATGTGTTTGTCGCCCTCAGACGAGGAGACGGTCACGTCGACCCCAAAGGTATCGCGGACGTTTTCCTCGTTGAAGGAATTTGAGTCCCCCGAGGCGAGGAGACGGCCGTTCTTCAGAAAGAAAAAACGGTCTCCAAGATCCAGAGCCATGTTCAAATCGTGCATGGCGATCAAGATGGAAATGCCTTTTTCCGATAGGGTTTTGCATAGATTCGCGAACAAGGCGCAGTTAGAAACATCCAAATTGCTCGTGGGTTCGTCAAAAAGCAGAAGGCTCGGATTTTGGTTGAGGGCCGTCGCGATGGCGACCTTTTGCAGTTCCCCGCCGCTCAGGCAATCCGTCCTGACGTCTTTGAATTCGGCTAAGCCCAGCTCTTCCAAGACGGCATTCGTCCTGTCGCTTTCTTCTTTCCCCGGGATCAAGCCGAAATAAGGCATCCTCCCGAGCAAAACGGTTTCGAAGACGCTTAAGCCGGAGGTGGCGATCCGTTGGGGGACGTAGGCCAATTTCTGGGCCCATTCGCGTCTCCCACAGTCCTTGAGGGAACGCCCATCGACCAAGATCTCCCCCGAAACGGGCTTCAACGTGCCGAGAAGGGTCTGAAACAAGGTTGATTTTCCGGCGCCATTCGGACCGAGCAGCACGCCGATCTCTCCTTTTTCCAAGGAAAAGGATACATCGGAGAGAATCCGCCTCCCTTTTTTGGAATAGGAGACATTCAAACGATTCACGTTCAGCATCGGGAGGCTCCTTTCTCCGAAAAGATGAGATAAAGGAAGAACGGGGCCCCTAGAAGCGAGGTCACGGCCCCGATGGGCAAGGAATTCCCGGGGGCTATGGCTTTCGCGAAGACATTGGAGAGCAAAAGCAAGCTCGCCCCGCAGAGCAAGGAGGCCGGAATCAAGTGGGAATGGTTCTCCCCCAAGAGTTTCCTTACGATGTGGGGACAGATGATGCCGACGAAGCCGATCACCCCAAGATAAGACACGCAGACGGCGGTAACCAAGGATGACAACAGCAAAGAAATAAAACGGAACGCCCCCACTTTTACGCCCAGGCTTCTAGCGAACGCCTCACCCCGAAGCAAAGCATTGTAACGATAACGCAGCAAAAAGAAGACAATCGCGCTCAGCAAGACCGCTCCACCCATGATCGCGTCGGTCAGGAAAGTGGCCCTTCCGAGATCCCCGAAGTTCCATACCACCGCCGCGCTAAGCCCAACGTCGGTCGCATAGAATTGGAGAACCGTGGTCCCTGCCGTCCAAATGGCCCCGATCGCGACCCCGGATAAGACGACGCTTGAAGGGTTGAAGGACCGGATCCGGCACAAACATAGGATCAGCAAAACCGAAAGGAAAGCGAAAAGGAACGCCATGCTCGAAGTCGCGAAGGGGTTGCCCGAAGAAAAGAAATTGTCCGCGTTCTTGCCTAAACTAACGTAGCCCCCGGCGAACAGCACAATGGAGACGTTGGCCCCGAACACCGCGGCGTTCGATACCCCCAAGGTGCTTGGGGAAGCCATGATGTTTCCCAAAACGGTTTGCATGATGAGGCCGGAAAGCGACAATCCAGCCCCGGCGATCAAAGCCGCCAAAGCCTCGGGGAGTCGTATTTTCGTGACGATCCGTATTGCGTTCTCGGTTCCAACGCCGAATAACGCCAAAAACGAATCCCCAAAGGACAAAGAACTGCTCCCAAGCATTAAGCAGAGGAAAAAGCCCAGTAGAAGAAGCAAGGAAAGGCACGAAAGGACCAAGATCCTTTTCGCGCGGATCGATAAGGTTTGCCTTTCCTTGGATTCAGCCATGGGGGGATTATAGGGCAGCCAATCCAAGGAGATTTTGTGAGCGGAAGGTTAAAAGACGTTTTTACGCATTATGTCTTTTTACCTTGTTTCAAAGAAAAACGTCCTTTGGAGAGTTTTCTCGAACGGAATTGGACTCTTTTGCCGGCACACAAAAAAGCCCCCAAAAGGGGGCTTATGGGCTCAGATAAGCGAATTACTTATCGGACCAACGGACCAAGCAAACTTCCGCGCTGTCGCCTTTGCGGAAACCGAGCTTGAGAGCTTTGGTGTATCCGCCCTGGCGGTTGGCGAAACGGGGGCCGAGCTCCGCGAAGAGCTTCTTGACCGCTTCTTCGTCCATGAGGACGGCGGCGGCTTGACGGCGGGTGTGGAGGGTGTTCCTCTTCGCCAAGGTCACGAGGTGATCGGCGAGGGTTTTGAGTTCCTTGACGACGCCCGAAGTCACTTTGACTTCCTCATTGAGGACGAGGCTCGTGACGACGTTGCGGAGCATCATCTTGTTCTTCGCGGCGGTATAACCGGCCTTGAAGCGGACGCCGGCTTTGCCGTGGACGTTCTTTCTTCCTTGTGCTGCCATTTTTTATTCTCCTACGTAGTCGCGGAAGTGCAGGCCGATGGCGGCGAGCTTATCCTTGACTTCTTTGAGCGATTTCTTGCCGAGGTTGCGAACCTTCATCATCTCATCCTCGCTCCTTTGGGTGAGTTCCATGACGGTAGTGATTCCAGCGCGCTTGAGGCAGTTGTTGCTCCTGACGCTGAGATCGAGCTCTTCGATGAGCATGTTCTGATATTTGTTGTCTTCCACGCGGGTCTCTTCCTTGACCAGCTTCACATCCCCGACTTTCTCGTCGAGTTTGGTGAAGAGGGCGAAGTGGGAGATGAGCAATTGGGCGGCGAGGGCCACCGCATCGGTCGGCTTGGTGGAGCCGTTGGTGGTGACTTCGAGGGTCAACTCATCGAATTTGGAATCGTGGCCGACGCGGGTCGGCTCGACGCTGTAGGCGACTTTGAGGACCGGAGAGTAGTTCGAGTCGGTGGCGATTAAGCCGATCGAATCGATCTTGCGGGCGCTCTTATTCTGCTCCGAAGTGACGTATCCGCGGCCATTGGCGGCGTAGATGGTCATGTGGAGATGGCCCTTCTCGTTGAGGTGGGCGATCTCGAGATCGGGGTTGATGACCTCGACCAGTTCCGGGAGCTGGAGGTCGCCGGCGGTTAGGACGCCGGGGCCCTTCTTGTCGACGGTGATCCGCTTGAGGTCGCCGGAATCGTCATCGATCTTCAGGACGAGGTCCTTGAGATTGAGGATGATGGCGGTGACGTCTTCTTCCACGCCTTCGAGGGCGGTGAACTCGTGGCGGACTTTGACGTCGTTGTCTTCGATCTCGACGGCGCAGACGGAGGCGCCGGGGAGGGCGGAGAGCAGGACGCGGCGGAGGGCGTTCCCGACCGTGATGCCGAATCCGCGCTCAAGCGGCTTGACGACGAGTTTGCAGTAATGCTCGTTCTCGTCGTTCACTTCGACTTTGACGGAGACGGGTTCAAACGGGTTGGGGAGGCGAAGCTCCTCATTGTTTTTGGCATTGGCCATTACTTTGATTTCCTCCTGAATGGTTCAATAGTGTAGCGATTGCATTCAAGCGGACTAGCCGCGCGGACGCTTCGGGGGGCGGCAGCCATTGTGCGGGATCGGAGTGTTGTCTTCGATCGAGAGCACTTGGAAGCCGAGGGTAGCCAAGGCGCGAACGGCGGATTCGCGGCCGGCGCCGGGTCCTTTGACCTCGACGTCGAGCTGGCGAAGGCCTTGATCATAAGCGGTCTTGCCGGCCGCTTCCGCAGCGACCTGGGCCGCGAAGGGAGTACCCTTCTTGGCGCCTTTGTAGCCAAGGGCGCCGGCCGAGGACCAGGAGATGACGTTCCCTTGGGGGTCGGTGATGGTGACGATGGTGTTGTTGAAAGTGGAATGGATGTGAGCGACGCCTTTGACGAAGGAGCGTTTGATCTTCTTCTTGCGGGCGGTCGTGGATTTGGATTTTGCGGTAGCCATGTTTCCTTAACCTCCTTAGCGAGTAGCTTCCTTCTTGTTGGCGATGGTCTTCCTCTTGCCTTTGCGGGTACGGGCATTGGTGCGAGTGCGCTGACCACGGACGGGGAGACCGCGTTTGTGGCGGATGCCACGGTAGCAGCCGATTTCGGTGAGGCGCTTGATGTCGAGCGCCACTTTGCGGCGGAGATCGCCTTCGGTCGGATACTTGGAGACTTCGTTACGAAGAGCGGTCAATTGCTCATCGGTGAGGTCTTTGGTGCGGATGTCGACGCTGACGCCGGCATCGGCGCAGATTTTTTCGGCGGTCGTGGTCCCGATCCCATAGATGTAGGTAAGGGAGATCACGATGCGCTTTTGATTCGGGATATCAACCCCAGCAATACGTGCCATATTTGCTTATGATTCCTTTCTTAGCTCAACCCTGGCGCTGTTTGTGCTTGGGGTTGGAGCAGATGACCATGACTTTGCCATGGCGCCGAATGACTTTGCACTTGTCGCAGATCGGCTTAACAGACGGCCTGACTTTCATTTTTTTGCTCCTTCCAGTCATTTCTCCGGATCAGTTGCGATACCGGAACGTAATACGCCCGCGTGTTAGATCGTAAGGTGAGAACTGTACCGTGACTTTATCGCCGGGGAGAATGCGGATGTAGTGCATCCGGATTTTTCCCGAAACGCAGGCTTGAACCACGGCTCCGTTGTTGGAGAGTTTCACCTTGAAGTTGGCGTTTGGGAGGCATTCCAATACGGTAGCCTCGACCTCAATGCAGTCTTGTTTACTCAATTGCCTGTCTCCTTTCGCGCTTTCTTCTCCGCCTCACTGTAGGTGAGGACTTCGCAGCCATCCTTGGTGACCACGACGGTGTTCTCATAGTGGCTGGTCAGTTTGCCGTCTTTGGCGACGACGGTCCAGCCATCTTTGAGCACCCTCACATCCGGCCTTCCTTCAAGGATCATGGGCTCAATGGCGAGGGTCATGCCTTCGCGCATCTTGGGCCCCGTCCCGGCGGTGCCGAAACAAGGAATGTAAGGATCTTCGTGCATGTGGGTTCCGATCCCGTGCCCCGTGTAATCGGTGGGGACGCTGCAGCCGTTGGCCTTTGCAGTCTCTCCGATGGCGTGGCAGATGTCGCCCAGATGCGCCCCTGGCTTAAGCAGGGATATTGCATTATCGAAGCATTGCTTCGCAATTGCAATCATTCGTTTTTGCCTCTCGCCGCAGATCCCGACCTCATAGGTGCGGGCGGAATCGGCCATGTAGCCGTTTTTCAAGGCGACGAGGTCAAGCGTCACGATGTCCCCGTCCCTCAGGATCACCTTTTTCGAGGGGATGCCGTGGAGGATCTGCTCGTTGACGGAGATGCAGACGGAAGCGGGATAGCCGTAATAGCCTTTCTCCGCCGCCGTGGCCCCGTTTTCGGCCAAGAGACGCTCGACCTCGGAATTGATTTCCAAGGTCGAGACGCCGGGAACGATGATTTCCGGGATTTTCTCCCAGATAAGGCCCACCACTCTGCCGGCCTCTCTCATGAGGTCGATTTCGCGGGGAGACTTGATGATGATCACCGGTTCGCCTCCAGGAGAGCTTTAATCTCTTCGAAGAGGGAATCGGGGGAAACGGTTCCGAGGAAGCCGTGGTAGATGCCCTGCCCTTTGTAGTATTCGATGAGCGGAGCGGTCTGCTGATGGTAGTTGGAGAGGCGAAGCGAGAAGCTTTCCTCGTTGTCGTCTTTCCTTTGGATCAGCTTGCCGGAGCAGCGATCGCAGACGCCTTCTTCCTTCGGGGGCACCGAGTGGATGTTGTAGCTTGCGCCGCAACTCGGGCAAACGCGCCTGCCGGAGATGCGTTTGATGAGCTCTTCGTCGGGAACCGAGATATCCACCACGAGGGTGGCCGGTCTGCCGATTTCCGGGCCCATTTCGGTAAGGGCCTCAGCCTGGGGCAAGGTGCGCGGGAAGCCGTCGAGCAGATAGCCGCTTGCGCAGTCTTCCTTGGCAAGGCGCTCCTTCACCAAGCCGATGGTGATCTCATCGGGGACGAGACCGCCGCTTTCGATGATGGCTTTCGCCTTCTTGCCGAGTTCGGTTCCGTTGGCGATGGCTTCGCGGAACATGTCGCCCGTGGAAATATGGGGGAGATGGAATTCGTCTTCGATGCGGGTGGCCTGGGTGCCTTTGCCGGCGCCCGGGGGACCCATGAGAATGATGTTCAGCATGATCACATACCTCCTTGGACTTCTTCGAAGCTCTTACCGGCGAGCAAGCCGTCGATCTGAGCGTTGATTTCGATCGCGACGCCGACGACGATGATCATCCCGGTTCCCCCGATGGCGAGGGAGCTGTCATTGCCGAAGATCCCGGAAAGGGTCAAGGCGATGGGGATGGCGGCGATGATGGCGAGGGCGAAGGCGCCGATGAAGGTCACTCGGTTGAGAACCTTCGAGACATAACGTTCGGTCTCTTTGCCGGGGCGGATGCCAGGGATATAGGAGCCGTTCTTTTGGAAGTTGTCCGCGAGATTCTCCGGATCGATCTGCATCTGCGCGTAGAAGAAGGTGAACGCGATGACGAGGACGAGATAGATGATCAAGCCCCAAGGCATCTTCCAGGTGTCGCCGTTCACGCCAGGCATTTCGTACATGGCGGAATAGTTGAAGACCTGGAGCCACTGGGCATTGGCGGCGTCGGCCGAGATGAAGCTCGCGATGACCGACGGGGCCATCATGATCGAAGAGGCGAAGATGATGGGGATGACGCCGGCGGAGTTGACTTTAATAGGAAGGAAGGAAGCCCTGGCCATGGAAGGGGTGGCTCCTCCTTTCCCAGCCGACTGCACCGGGATTTTGCGCCGGGCGAGTTCGAAGAACACGACTCCGGCTACGACGAGGATCAGCGCCAAGAGATAGAGGGCGAACTGGAAGGCGCCCTGGATGATGTCGCTGCTGGCGTGCCCGAGGTTGGCGGTGACCCATTTGCCCCATGCGGTGGAGATTTGGGTCGGCAAGCTGCGGACGCACCCGGCGAAGATGATGACGGAGATTCCGTTTCCTAGGCCCTTTTCCGTGATTTGGTCGCCGAGCCACATCTCGAGCAAGGAGCCCGCGAGGAGGACGGTGACGATATAGGCGTAAGTCCAGAAGGAATCATCCATCGTCAGGGTCAAATAGGAGTTGTTCTTCATCGTCATGATGATGCCATAGCCTTGGACGGCCCCGAGCAAGAGGGCGAGGTAGCGGGTGGCCATCTCGATTTTCTTGCGGCCGTATTGACCTTGCTTAGAGAGGTCGGTCAACGCGGGGAGCACGTCTTTGGATAGCAACTGAACGATGATCTGGGCGGTGATATAGGGCGATACCCCTAGGGCGAATACCGAGAAATTCGATAAGGCCCCGCCTCCGAGCAAATCCATCATGGCGATGGCGTTGCCCGAGTTCATGGCGTTGCTGAGTTCAGTGCCCACAGCCACGCCAGGAACCGTGATAGCCGCCCCGATCCGGATGACGAAGAGGATCATGACCGTGAAGAAAATGCGGCCAACGATTTCTTTGTTTTTGAAGATCGAGACGAACTTTTTCATTACTTGATCACCTTAGCTTCGCCGCCGACGGCCTCGATCGCTTCCTTGGCGGAGGCGGAGAAGGCTTTGGCTTCGACGATGAGTTTCTTGGAAAGTTTACCATTTCCAAGGATCTTCAAGCCATCGTATTCTTTTTTGATCATGCCCTTTTCGCGGAGGACGGACACATTGACGGTGTCCCCATCCTGGAAATAGGCATCGAGCTTGGCGAGGTTGAGAGTGACGTAGACCGTCTTGACGCCGCGATGGGTTTTGCGGGCGCCGAATTTCGGAAGACGGCGGGCAAGCGGGGTCTGTCCACCCTCGAAGCCGTTCTTCTTGGTGTGGGAGTGGGCCCCTTGGCCCTTGGTGCCTTTGCCGGCGGTTTTGCCGTTGCCGGAGCCGACGCCACGGCCTTTGCGGAAGCCTTTGGTGACAGCGCCTTCAACGTTTTTGAGAGTCGATAGAGAAGACATGGTTATTTATCTCCTTTCGCTTTGGCAGCCCTTTCGCTGGCATGCATCGCTTTGATCTGGTCTTCGGTCTTGAGGCCGCGGAGAACCATGACCCTGTCATAGCTCTTGAGGTTCTTGAGAGCCTCGTGGGTGGCGCGGATGACGTTGACCGAAGTACGGGAACCGTAGACCTTGGAGACGACGTTCTTGGCGCCGGCGAGCTCGAGGATGGCCCTGACCGCGCCACCGGCGACGATTCCGGTGCCGGCGGGAGCCGGTTTGATGACGACTTTGGTCGCGCCATAGACGCCGACGGTGTCATGGGCGATGGTGCCGTTCTTCAAAGCGAGGGTGAAGAGCTGCTTGCGGGCTTTGGTCAAAGCTTTCTTGATCGCATCGGGGACCTCGCCGGACTTGGCGGTGGCGAAGGAATATTTCCCTTTGCCGTCGCCGATGACGACGAGAGCGGAGAAGCGGACGTGCTTGCCGCCCTGGACGGTCTTCGAGATGCGGTTGATGGCGACGACGCGCTCGAGGTATTCATCCTCGGGGCGACGGGCGCCGCGGAATCCTCCGCGTCCGCCACGCCTTTCGGAGGGGCGTCCTTTGTGATCGCCGGATTTGCGATCGCCGGGGCGCGGGGCGCTCGCGGAGCCATGCGGCTCGTAGCCGCGGTTTTGGCGAACGGGCTTGTTCTCAGAGGAAGAAGATTCCTCAGCAGCCACGTTTTCTTGTTTAACTTCTTCAGCCATTGATGTTCTCCTTAGAAGTCGAGCCCGCCTTTACGGGCGGCATCGGCAAGGGCGGCGACACGGCCATGGTAGAGATAGCCGGCGCGGTCGAAGGCGACTTTCTTGATGCCCTTGGCCAAAGCTTTGGCGGCGAGGTCTTCGCCGACTTTGGCGGCGGCTTCCATATTGGAGCCGTTGGCGAGCTTCAAGGCAACGGAGGAAGAGGCCACGAGGGTCGCTCCCTTTGTGTCGTCGATGATCTGGGCTTCGATGTGCTTGTTGGAGCGGAAGACGCAGAGACGCGGCTGTTCCGCGGTCCCTTTGATCTTGGCGCGAACGCGAGCGTGCTTGCGGACGCGAACCTTGGTTCTGGATTCTTTTTCGATCATGGTAATCAGTCTCCTTACTTCTTGGACGTCGCGGCGGCGCGCTTGCCTTCCTTGCGGATGATGACCTCACCCTTATACTTGATGCCTTTGCCTCCATAAGGCTCAGGACGTTTGGTATCGTGGATGAGGGCCGCGGTTTGGCCGACCTTCTGTTTGTCGATGCCTTCGACGAGGATGTGGGTCTCGTCTTTGGCGGTGATCTTCACCCCGTCGAGCGGGGCGATGACGACATCGTGGCTGAAGCCGACGTGGAGGACGATGTTGGCGCCCTTCATTTCGCAGCGGTAGCCGATGCCGGAGATCTCGAGTTCTTTGCTGAACCCTTCATGGACGCCTTTGACGGCGTTGGCGATGTTGGCGCGGACGGTTCCGTGCATCTCAAGGGTGCGGATTTCTTCGTCTTTGCGGTGGCAGAGGAGTTCTTTGCCGTCTTTGACCTCGACGCTGACGCTGCTCGGATAAGCAACGCTTAATTCGCCTTTGGGACCTTTGACGGTGACGACGTTCTCGCCGATTTCGGCGGAGACGCCCTCGGGAAGAACTACGGGTTTAAATCCGATACGTGACATTTTTTCTTCCTTTCCAGTGGGTTACCACACGTAGCAGAGAACTTCTCCGCCGACGTGGGCCTTCCTAGCTTGAGCATCGGTGAGCATGCCTTTATCGGTGCTCAGGATGGCGATTCCGAGGCCCCTCATGACGCTCGGGATCTTGTCGGCTTCCGCGTAGACGCGGAGGCCGGGTTTGGAGACGCGCTTAAGTCCGGTGATGACGCGCTCTCCGGAAGAGGAATACTTGAGGGTGATGGTAAGGGTTGCCTTGCCATCTTCTTCCACGGAATAGTCGGTGACGAAGCCTTGGTCCTTGAGGATCGAGGCGATGGTCACCTTTTGCTTGGAGGAAGGCATCGAAACTTCCTCATACCGAAGCGCGTTGGCGTTCCGGATGCGGGTGAGCATATCTGCGATAGGATCTGCGTTCATGTTCTTGTTTCTCCTTTCTTCCTCACCAAGAGGCTTTCTTCATGCCCGGGATCTCGCCCTTGTGGGCCATTTCCCTGAGGCAGATGCGGCAGAGGCCGAAGCGGCGAAGGACGCCGTGGGGACGGCCGCAGCGTTTGCAGCGGGTGTATTCGCGGACGGCGAATTTCGGGGTCCGCTTGGATTTCGCGATCAAGCTTTTTTTAGCCATGGATCATTGTCTCCTTACTTCCGGAAGGGCATGCCGAGCTTCTCAAGGAGGGCGGCAGCCTCTTTGTCGCTTTGGGCGGTGGTCACCATGACGATGTCCATGCCGCGGACCTTCGCGACCTTATCGTAATCGATCTCCGGGAAGATGAGCTGCTCCTTGACGCCGAGGGTGTAGTTGCCGTGGCCGTCGAAGGAGTTCCTGCTGATGCCGCGGAAGTCGCGGACGCGCGGGAGGGCGATCGAGACGAGCTTGTCGAGGAACTCGTACATGCGGGTTCCGCGGAGGGTCACCTTGCAGCCGATGGCCTGTCCCTCACGGACTTTGAAGGTCGCGATGGACTTCTTGGCTTTGGTGACGACGGGATGCTGGCCGGCGATCAGAGTGAGATCGGCGACGGCATCGTCGAGGGCTTTGGAATTCTGAGTCGCGTCGCCAACGCCCATGTTGATGACGATCTTCTCCATCTTCGGAGCTTGCATGACGGAGGTGTAGCCGAACTCTTTGACGAGGGCGGGGACGATCTCCTCACGGTATTTCTTCTGAAGACGGTTGACGTATTTGGCCTCAGAGACTTCCTCTTTGGGGGCCTCCGCCTTCTTGGCGGCGGCTTTCTTGGGGGCCGCTTTGACGGCTTTCTTGATTTCTTCTGCCATTTGAGCTTCCTCCTTTATTTGTCGAGGCACTCACCGGATTTGGCGAGGCGGACTTTCTTGCCTTTGACTTCCCCGTAATGAACGCGGGTCGGTTTCTTGGTCTTCGGATCGATGAGAGCGACGTTGCTCGCATCGAAGGGCACGTAGATGTCGACGATGCTTCCCTCGGGGGTCTGCTGCGTCGGCTTGCGATGCTTCTTGTGGACGTTGACGCCTTCGACGACGACTTTGTTGAGCTTGGGATAAACCCTTTGGACGATCCCCTGCTTCCCTTTGTCGGCGCCGGAGATGACGATCACGGTATCACCTTTTTTGATCTTCATATTTCTCTCCTTATAGCACCTCGACGGCGAGCGAGATGATCTTCATATAGCCCTTGTCGCGGAGTTCCCTGGCAACCGGCCCGAAGACGCGGGTGCCGACGGGGTTGCCGTCGTTGTCGACGATGACGACAGCGTTGTCATCGAAGCTGATGGTCGAGCCATCGGCGCGAAGGACGGGGTGTTTCACCCTGACGATGACGCCTTTGACGACGTCGGACTTCTTCACTTTGCCGTTGGGGATGGCATCCTTGACGGCGCAGAGGACGATGTCCCCGAGGGTGGAAGTCTTCTTGTGGCTTCCGCCGTACTGGCGGAAGACGCGGACGCTGCGGGCGCCGGAGTTGTCGGCGACCACGAGGTTAGTTTCCTGCTGGACCATTACTTCTCCTCCTCGGCTTTGACTTCTTCAGCGCTGCCTTCCTGGGCCTCGAGTTTGGCTTCCGCCTCCTCGATGGTCTCGGCGGTAACGGCGTGCTGATCGATGGAGACGAGGCGGAAGTGCTTCGTCTTGGACAGCGGACGGCAGGCCATGATGGTGACGACGTCGCCGATCTTGGCGGCGTTGTTCTCATCGTGGGCGGCGAATTTCTTGGAATAGCCAACCCTCTTGTTGTAGACGGGGTCATTCCTTTCGGTGGAGACGGTGACGACGATCGTCTTGTTCATCTTGATGGACGTGACGACGCCTTGCACAGTGGCGCGATGGTTTCTTTCCATGTTCCTTTCTCCTTACTTATCAGCGTGAAGCTCTCTTTCGCGCTTCACGGTCTCGGCTTTCGCGAGGTCCTTCCTCAGGACTTTGATTTGTTCGCCATGCTCGAGGTTTCCGACGGCCTTGCGGCGACGGAGCTCGAAGAGCTGGCTCTTGAGCTCGTAGATCTTCTCGTTGAGCTCTTCGCCCGAGAGGGCGCGGATGTCTTTGATATCCATCACTTGGCCTCCTTGTTGGCATCGGCTTCTTCGGCCGGGGCCTGTTCGTTGCCGGTATCGGAGACGGTGACCTTTTCGATCTCATCCTCTTTCTCGATTTCCTCGAGGGAAGATTCGTGAGCGGCCTCCATCTTGATCAATTCGGCTTGGGAGAGGGCTTTCGTCCTCTTGATGACTTTGGTTTTGACCGGAAGTTTGTAGCCGGCGAGGCGGAGAGCCTCTTGGGCGACCTTCGGGTCAATGCCGCCGATCTCGAAGATCACGCGGCCTTTTTCAACGACGGCGGCCCAGCCTTCCGGAGAGCCTTTGCCGGAACCCATACGAACCTCAGCGGGCTTCTTGGTACGGGCGAGATGGGGGAAGACGCGGATCCAGACCTTCCCGGCACGGTCGGTGTAACGGGCGAGGACGATACGCGCGGATTCGATTTGATGATCGGTGATGTAGTTCCCTTCGAGGGCGACGAGGCCGTATTCGCCGAAGTCGACGTTGGTGCCGGCTTTGGCTTTGCCTTCGTAGCTCAAGCGATGGGGACGACGGTACTTAACGCGTTTTGGCTGCAGCATTGCCTTCTCCTCCTTTGTCGCTAGAAGCGTTGTTGCCTTGGTTGCGGGCACCGCGGAAGGCGGGGCGGGAACCGGGGCGACGGTCGAACCTGCGCTCGGATTCCGGGGCGGGTTCGTTGATGGTCTCGGTGCCGACTTTGTTCAAGGAGCGGCAGACCCAGACTTTGACGCCGATGCAGCCGTAAGTGGTATGAGCGCTCACGGAAGCGAAATCGATGTCGGCGCGGAGGGTGGTCAACGGGATGACGCCCTCTTTGTAGCCCTCTTCCCTGGCGATTTCGGCGCCGCCGAGACGTCCGGAGCAGAGGATCTTGCAACCCTTGGCACCGGCTTTCCTCATCCTCTGAAGAGCTTTCTTCATGGTGGAGCGGAAGGCGGCGCGGTTCTCGAGCTCGCTGACGATCCATTGGGCCATCAGGTTGGCATCGAGGTCGGGGTTCTTGATTTCGACGACCTGAAGATCGAACTTGCCGGTCTTGACGATCGGGGTAAGGCCATGCTTCAGGGCTTTCAGGTTCTCACCGTCCTGGCCGAGGACGTCGCCCGGACGGGCAACGAAGACCTTGATGGTGACATTGTGGCCTTCGTCGGTTTTGACGCGGCCGATTTCGATGCGGGATAGCATCGATTTGGCAAGGGCTTTTTCGAGGTAGCGGCGGATGGCGATGTCCTCAGTGAGGTTGGAGCCATACTCCTTCTTGGCAGCGAACCATTTCGAATTCCAATCGCGGTTGATCCCCACGCGGAGACCGACGGCGTTAACTTTTTGTCCCATAGATTTGATTTGGTCCTCCTACCTTAGCGAGCCTTCACCACGACGCGGAGGTTCGCGTTGCGCTTGATGATCGGGGAAGCGCTGCCCCTAGCCCTCGGGATGAACCTCTTGATGCGAAGTCCGTCAGAGACCTGGATCTCGGCGACGTAGAGGCCGTTAGCTTCCATGTGGAAGTTGTTGACGGCGTTGGCGGCGGCGGATTTGATGGCCTTGGCGACCGGCTGGGCGGCGACGCGGTTGGTCCTGGCGAGGATGCCGAGGGCCTCCGAGACGGATTTGCCGCGGACGAGGTCGATGACGAGGCGGACCTTGCGCGGGGTGATGCGGATATCGCGGACGAAGCACTGAGCTTCGGTCACGGCGGGTTTGGCTTCAACGACTTCGGCCTTGGCGGCTTTCTTTTCCGCTTTGACCTCGGCTTTGGCGGCCTTCTCTTCCGCTTTGACTTCCGCTTTCTTGGCAGCCGCTTTCTTCGGGGCGGCGGCCTTCTTGGGGGCCGCTTCCTTCTTGGCGGTTTCTTTCTTGGCGGGAGCCTTCTTCACGGTTTTCTTTTCTTCAGCCATGATCTTTCTCCTTACTTCTTAGCGGCTTGATCGCCCACGTTGTTTCCGTGGTGGCCCGCGAAGGTGCGGGTCGGGGCGAATTCGCCGAGCTTGTGGCCGACCATATCCTCCGTCACATAGACGGTGATGTGCTCATGGCCGTTGTAGACAGCGAAGGTTTGTTCGACGAAGGCAGGGTAGATCGTCGAGCGGCGAGACCAGGTTTTGATGATCTCTTTTTTGCCGGACTTCTGAAGAGCCTCGACCTTTTTCATAAGGTAGGCATCCACGAACGGTCCTTTTTTGCTGGAACGAGACATGTTGTTCTACTTCTCCTTTCGTTTACTTGCCAGCTCTCCTGATGATGAGGCGGCTGGAATTCTTCTTCAAATGGCGGGTCTTGACGCCTTGGGCTCTCTTGCCCCAAGGGGTGCGAGGAGCATCGCGGCCGACAGGGCATTTGCCCTCGCCGCCGCCGTGGGGGTGGTCGCAGGGGTTCATCGCGGAGCCGCGGACGGTCGGACGAACGTTCATCCATCTCTTCTTGCCGGCTTTGCCGAGGTTGATGAGGTTGTAATCCTCATTGCCCACGATGCCGATGGTGGCACGGCAGGTGGCGAGGACTTTCCTCACTTCGCCGGAAGCCAAGCGAAGGGTGACGTATTTGCCTTCGGAGCCGAGCACCTGAGCGCTGGTTCCGGCGGCGCGGCACATCTGTCCGCCTTTGCCGGGCTGAAGCTCGACGTTGTGGACGAAGGTACCTTCGGGGATGTTCTTCAAATCGCAGCAGTTGCCGATCTTGATATCGGTGGCCTCGCCGGAGACGACTTTGTCGCCGACGTGGAGGTTCTGCGGCTCGAGGATATAGGCCTTGGCGCCGTCAGCATAGCAGATGAGAGCGATGTTAGCGTTGCGGTTGGGGTCATATTCGATGGCCTTGACGGTCGCGGGGATGTCATCCTTCCTTCTGCGGAAGTCGATGATGCGATAGCGGACTTTGTTTCCGCCGCCGATGTGACGGCAGGTGATCTTCCCTTGATTGTTGCGGCCGCCGGTGTTCTTCTTGGGGGCAAGCAGCGATTTTTCAGGAGTCGATTTGGTGATGTCCTCGAACGTCGAGTTGGTCATGGACCGACGGGACTTGGTCGTAGGACGGTAGGTTCTGATAGCCATTTCCTGTTTCTCCTATATTGGATGCTTTACTTATATAAGGATATATAAGAGGGTGATTCCTTACTCTTTGAAGAGGTCGACGGCATTGCCTTCGGCCAGCGAGATGATGGCTTTCTTGAAGCCTTGGATCTTGCCTTGGTAGCGGCCGCCACGGGTGGTGGCTTTGGCGCGCTGGGTCGCGACGTTGACGCCGGTGACCTTGACCTGGAAGATGCGCTGGAAGGCATCTTTGATCTCAATCTTGTTGGCGTCTTTGGCGACTTTCATTGTCACCTTGTTCTGGTTCTGCATGAGAGCCATGGACTTCTCGGTGATGATCGGCTCGATGATCACGGAGTAATCATGAGCGGTCGGTTTCGCGAAGGAGACCTTCTCGATTTTCTTTTCTTCGGCCATATTACTTCAAAGCCTCCTCAATCTTTTTGATGTTGTCTTTGGAGATGACGACGGTGTCGAAGTGGAGCAAGTCGTAGACGGCGACGTTGTTGACTTCGGTGAGACCGACATTGGCGATGTTGCGAGCGGAGAGGATGAGGTTGTCATCGGTTCCGTCGACGACGATGAGGATCTTGCCTTCCGCTTTGATGGCGGAGAGGGTCTTGGCGAATTCTTTGGTCGAGATCTTCTCGACTTTGGTGTCCTCCACCACGATCAAGCCTTTGCGGACCTTTTCGGACCAAACGGTGCGAAGGGCGAGCTTGTGGGCTTTCTTGTTCTGAGAACGTTTGTAGTTCTGGTTGCCATCCGGTCCGAAGACGATGCCTCCGCCGACCCAGATCGGGGATTTGACATCGCCGGCGCGGGCGCGGCCGGTTCCTTTTTGTCTCCAGGGCTTCTTGTTGGTGCCGTGGACTTCGTGGCGTTTCTTGGTCTTGGCGGTGGCCTGACGACGGTTGGCGAGGTAGGTCACGACCGCATCGTGGACGACTTGCGGGTTCTCGTCTTCGATTCCGAAGACCGCGCCGGAGACCTCAATGGTTCCTTTGCTTTCGCCGTCAAGAGCGATGACGGGAAGGCTAATGTTCTTTTCAGCCATTGTTATTCTCCTTTCTTCTCCTCAGCCGCCTCGGCCTTCGGAGCTTCCTGATTGACGACGAGCAAGGGCTTCACTTCCGGCTTGCGGAACTGAACCTTGATGGGGGAGCGGAGCATGACGATGGCCTTCTTCGGTCCGGGCACGCCGCCCTTGACGAGGATGTAGCCTTTCTCAGCGTTGCTCTCGATGATGGTCACATTCTGGACGGTGACCTGCTCAGGTCCCCAGTGACCGGACATCTTCTTGCCGGGGATGACGCGGTTGTTGTCACGGCCGTTGTTGGCGAGAGAGCCGATCTGGCGGTGATAGCCGGAGCCATGTCCCTTAGGCCCGATGTGGTGATGGTACTTCTTGATGGTGCCGGAGTACCCGTGGCCTTTGTTGTGGCCGATGACGTCGCAGACCTCGCCAGTGGCGAAGAGGGAGGCGTCGAGGGTTTCGCCGACGTTCTTGCCGTAGATTTCGTCGCCTTTGAGCTCGTAGATGTGCTCTTTGCCGGCGACCCCGGCTTTCTCATAGATGCCTTTGATGGGCTTCTTGAGGCGGCGGGTCTCTTTGTCTTCGTAGCCGACCTGGAGGGCTTCGTAGCCGTTCTTCTCCAGCGTGCGCTTGGCGACGACGACGTTCGGCAGCACCTCAATGACGGTGACCGGATACATGGTTCCGTCCGGGGCGAAGACCTGAGTCATGCCCATTTTTCTTCCGATGATGGATTTCATGAATGCGGTCCTCCTTATAGCTTGATGTCAATATCGACGCCGCTGGGGAGATTCATCTTCCTGAGCTGCTCGATGGTTTCCTTTTGGGGGTTGCTGACATAGATCAACCTCTTGTGGGTGCGGATCTCAAACTGTTCGCGGGCGTCCTTGTACTTGAAGGTCGCGCGGAGAACGGTATAGACCTGCTTTTCGGTCGGGAGAGGGATGGGTCCCTTCACAACCGCGCCGGTTTTCTTGGCAACGTCCAAGATCTTCTCAACGGAATCGTCGAGGATCTTGTGATCGTAGGCCATTAAGCGAACCCGGATCGCTTTTTCTTTCGCCATGAATGTTCCTCCTTGATGTTTTCAGGCTACAGGCACTCGTTCCGTGCGAATTACCTGACCACCCCATCATGACAACGCCTGTGGGTGTGTCAGCAACCTCGCATTTCATCGCAAGCGCCAGCGTGCATAACAATACGCGCGGGCGGGTGGACAGGCAAGGGGGAATTTTCTGTTTTTGCACATATTGACGGGATATTTTGGTTTTCTTCCTTTGCGGGATCGAAAAAAGAAAAGGCCCCATCGAGCCTTTTTCAAATTGAGGTTATTTTTTGTGCACAGTGCACAAACTTTTATCCGATTCAATTTCCTATTTTTGTGTTTTGGGCAGGATCGTTTCCGGGTCTTTTCCTTCCCGTATAAGACGCTTTTTCCCCTCTTCCAGGGAGTACTCGCAGCCACAGTAGAGCTGATTGTAGAGCTCATAATGGATTCGCAGGTTACGCCCATATAGTTGGCCATTCGCTTTCTTGAAGTCGCTGCGGAAATAGCGGGTGTTAGGATGGCTTTTCTCCAGTTCAGAGCCGATCTCATTCATCGTCGCGCTGCTTTTCTGGCGGGAGATGGACATCACGGTCGCGAAGTAATCGAAGCCGTGCGCTTCCGCGTAATCATAAG
This sequence comes from bacterium, assembly GCA_004561785.1. Classification (GTDB taxonomy): domain Bacteria; phylum Bacillota_I; class Bacilli_A; order RFN20; family CAG-826; genus Alloenteromonas. The sequence goes on from SFUB01000007.1 coordinate 19,109, forward strand.
CTTCCTCCATCCGCTTCCGATAGCAAAGATGGCACCGCTCCCCTCCTTCTGGATCGCTCGCGTGCGGGCGTAAATCCTTCATATAGGCTTCGTGGTCATAAGGGGGCTCGATGAGTTTGATGTCGAATCCGTAATCCCTTTTGTAGAGTTGCAAAAGTTTCTCCAGCTCGTTTCGTCGCCGGTAGAACTCGGATTCCGGATAGATGTTGGAATTGTCGTAATAGAGGGTCAGATCGAAATGCGGGCAAAGGAAAAGAAGGGGGAAGCAAGCGCATGGAGCGCAGCAGACGTGGAGAAGGAAAGTCGGCTTTTTCTTCGGATCCAACGCGCTTATTTCCCTAAGGGATTCCTCGTAATAATCCTTTTTCCCGTTTGCCATGCTAGTCTTCCGCGTTTTTGGAATAGTCGTATTTCCCGTAGATGAACATCGCGTCACCGAAGCTGAAGAAACGGTATTTCTCTTTGACGGCTTCTTCATAGCAATGCAGCGTCCATTTCCTTCCCATGAAGGCGGAGACGAGCATCACCAAGGTCGACTTGGGGAGATGGAAGTTCGTGATCAAGGCATCGACGGCTTTGTATTCATACCCCGGGGAGATGAAAATGCCGGTGGAATCGCTGGTGGCTTCAAAGTGGCCGAATTTCGCATAAACCGATTCCAGGGTGCGGACCGAGGTGGTGCCGATCGCGATGATCCGGCGGCCTTCGGCTTTCGCTTTGTTCAAACTCTCCGCGGCCTCTTTCTCCATCCGGTAGCTTTCCACGTGCATATGGTGGTTATCGGTGTCCTGAACCTCGACGGGGCGGAAAGTCCCTAAGCCGATGTTGAGGGTGACGTCCACGATCTCGGCTCCTTTGGCCTTGATTTTCTCCAAAAGCTTCTCGGTAAAATGGAAGCCGGCGGTGGGAGCCGCGGCCGAACCCGGGACTTTCGCGTATACGGTTTGATAATCGGAGTTATTCTCGCATTGCTTTTTGATGTAAGGGGGCAAAGGCATGAGGCCGAGCTTGTCGAGGACTTCCAGAAAAATGCCCTGATAATGGAATTGCATATGCCGGAGGCCTTCCGGCAGAACTTTCACGCAGGTGCAAGTGAGCATGCCTTCCCCAAAAGAGCAATGGGATCCCACTTTGACGGAATGGGCGTTGCCGACGAGGCATTCCCAGACATCGTCCCCTTCCCCTTCCACGGGATGAAGCAAAAGGACCTCGACTTTGCCCTTTGTTTCCACTTTGACCCCAATCAGGCGGGCAGGCAGAACTTTGGTGTTGTTCCGGACCAAGACGTCTCCCGGTTTGATGTAATCGAGAATGTCGTAGAAATGCTTATTCTCCAGAGTCTTTTCCTCACGGTTCACCACCATGAGACGGCATTTGTCACGATCCGGGAGCGGGCTTTGCGCAATCAGCTCCTTGGGCAGATCGTAATCGAAGAGATTGATGTCCATCAGAACCCCCTTTTGTCGCCATAAGCGGCATAGATGGCTTCCTTGTATTCGAGGAAGCGGTCTTCTTGTATGGCTTTCCTGGCGCCTTCCACAAGGCGAATCAGGAAGCGGATGTTATGAATCGAGTTGAGCGTCTTCCCGAAGTCCTCCCCCGCTTTGTAAAGATGATGGAGGTAGGCTTTGGTGTAATGGGTGCAGGTATAGCAATCGCATTCGGGATCCAAGGGGGTGAAATCCTCTTTGTATTGGGCCCTTTGGATGTTGATCCTGCCATGGCTCGTCATCAAGGCTCCGTGCCTAGCCAAGCGAGTGGGGAGAACGCAGTCGAACATGTCCACGCCGTTTTGAATGCCTTCGAGGATGTAGTCGATTGAACCGACGCCCATGAGGTAACGGGGCTTCTCAGGAGGCAGGAAGCGGATCGCGTCTTGGATCATGCGGTAGCAGACTTCCTTCGGCTCCCCGATTGAGGTGCCCCCGATTGAGTAGCCCGGGAAGTCCATTTTGGCGAGTTCTTGAGCCGCGTGATAACGCAGGTCCTGGAATTCCCCGCCTTGGACGATGCCGAAGAGGGCTTGGTCCTGGCGGGTATGGGCTTTTAGGCCCCTCGCCGCCCAGCGGAGAGTCCTCTCGGTCGACTTCGCTACGTATTCTTTGCTCGCAGGATAGGGGATGCATTCGTCGAAGGACATGATGATGTCGGCCCCGAGGGCTTCCTCGATGCGGATGGCCTCTTCCGGGGAGAAGAATTCCTTCCCGCCGTCGATCTCATTCCGGAAGGTGACGCCTTCCTCCGTGATTTTCCTTCTCGAAGACAAAGAAAAAACCTGGAATCCTCCGGAATCGGTCAAAATGGGGCCGTGGTAATTCATGAATTCATGAAGCCCACCGGCCTTCTTGACGATTTCCTCGCCCGGCCGAAGATGAAGGTGATAGGTGTTGGCCAAAATGACCCCGGATCCGCAGGCGGCAACCTGCTCGGGCGACAGCGTTTTGACGGTCGCATTGGTTCCGACGGGCATGAACATCGGGACCTCCACGTCCCCATGCCAAGTATGGAGAACCCCATACCGCGCCCCCGTCTTCGCGTCGATGTGTTTTATCTCTAAAGAAAATCCCTGCATAGCAGGGAAATTCTAGTCGCATTGGGTCAAAAGGGCAAACTCACCAACGAACCGCTTGATGACGGGTCGGACGCAGGATCTTGAAGAACCAGGACCCTCGCTTGCAGAGCATCCAAAGAACATAGCCGATCAAGATGACGGTCAGTTCCCCCAAAGCGACCCAGCCCATCTCCACCCAGAGGGCGATAGAGCCGAAATCGTAGAAGTAATAGAGCATCAAGCCGACCAGAACCCCGTTGAATACGGGCGGGTAAAGGCAAGCGACGAGAAGCTTCGGGGAAAGATAGGAGACGCAGAGGACGGAAAGGATGGTTCCTCCGGTCCCCATGAGCATGTCGATGAGAGCAGTCTGCCCAGTGGCGGCGCCGAAGAAATTGGAGAGGAAACAGCCCACGGTCAGCCCAATACCAAGATCCGGCCTCCAAAAGCAAAGCAAGACGAGGATTTCCCCGATCCGGAAGTTGAACATCTGAAAAGAGACCGCCGGAATGAAGATTGTCATCACGAAGTAAAGAGCCGCGATGAGTCCATTGTCGACGATCGATCGGATTAGGCGAGTTGTATTGGTCATGATAAGACCTCCTGATTTTTTAAAGCTGGGTTCCGAGGCAACAGCTTTCGCGGGGCTAATGTTATTCTTATGCCTGAATTTGCGCAAGAAAAAAGGCCCGAAGGCCAATTTTCACCAATAACGGACGGTCTTAAGGACCACTTCTTTGTTCACTTCAAGTTCGGATAAGCTTGGAAGAGAAGAAGTGTCGAAGCCCTTGCGCTTCAGGAGGGCGAGCCCTTCTTGACCCAAGAACCAGGTGCGGAGACCGGCTTTTTCAAGCACGTTTTCGTCGGTCAGCTTCTGCCACTTCGTGGGAAGATAGAACATCTGATTTCCGCGGAGCATGAAGTTCTGCGGTTGCCAGTCCAAACCGACTTTGGAGAAACGGGCGAAACGATACAAAGCGAAGAGCGCTTCGAAGTAGCGGTCATCCATCGGCCCTTTGGCAAGAACGCTCAGGCAATCCTCTTCGGGGAAATAGTCGAAAGCGATGATGTGGGCGGGGTCGTCATGGAAGCAGATCTTGGCCATGTTTATGCCCGCGTGTTTCAACTGTTTATAGTCCGCCATGGCTTTGGCGAATTCTTCGGGATCCATAAACACACGAACCAAATAAGTCCTCCCGCTCCACGTGGCGACGACCGAGCAATGGTCGGGGTGACTCGCACGGATGCTTTGAACAACGAACTTCTTATTTTTAATAACTAAAACATCACCTGCTTGCATACAAGGCAATTGTATCAAAAAGGGAGGGGCATGACCACGGGGGCAAGCAACCAAGAAAGCGTTTCAAAACCCAAAAGGGAGAAACCGCCTAGCAGCGTTTGTCGGCAAGGACCTTTGCAAGACCGCCCAAAGCGGTTTCCTTGTAATCCTCGGAAAGCGAATCCCCAGTGAGTTTCATGGCGCTAACGACGTCGTCGAAATGCACTTGGTTGGAACGGATCGGAGCGATGGACCGGGCATACAGATAGGAATTGTAAGCCCGGCAAACCCCCATCCCGTTTCTTTCGATGCAGGGGATGATCACATAGCCATCCACCGGGTCGCAGCTGAGCCCTAGGAAGTGCTCCATAGCGCATTCGGCCGCATATTCGATTTGGTAAAGGCTCAGGCCTTGGAGATAGCTTACGGATGCGGCGGCCATGGAGGAAGCCGTCCCAATCTCGGCCTGGCAGCCCCCGACGCTTCCGGCGATCGAGGAATTTTGTTTCACGAGATTCCCGAAAACCCCGCCGACGTATAAGGCATCGCGAATTTTGGAAAGAGGAACTTTCCTTTGCTTATGCTCGAAATAGAGGATCGCCGGCAACACTCCGCTCGCGCCGCAGGTAGGGGCAGTCACGATGTTCTCCCCACAAGCGTTCCCTTCTGCCACAGCATAAGCATAGGAGGTCATAAGCAAAGCATTGCGGCCGTCTTCGTGAGCCAAGGAAGAAGCGGAGGAGAAGATCTCCCCCGCCACGCGTTTCCATTGGAGCCTGGGATTTGAGTTCGCGGGGATCATCCCGGTCTGCCGGAGGCCTTTTTCCACGCAGGAAAACATGGCTTTTACGCAGGAAAGAAAATAATCGTCAATGCCATCATCCTCAAATTTCAGGCAGAAATCCTTTAGATTTGCGAGATTTTCTTTTTTCAGGTAGGTCTTGATTTCTTCAAAGCTCGAAAAGGGGTAAACCTCTTTCTCATTGATGGATGGATCCTCGTCGGAATGGACCGCGCCTCCGCCTAAAGAACGATAGCAAGCCCGCTTAAGAAGGACATCTCCGCGATATGCCTCGAATGTCATGGCGAGGGGGTGGGGGGCGATGGTTTCCTTATCCATGATGACCTCGCAGGGGAGCGGAGAGAAGGCGTTGATAACGGCTTTGGAGGAACCATGCCCGTCCCCAGTGAAAGCCAAGGAGCCAAAGAAAATCACACGGAACCGGTCCGGATTCATGCTTGCGGTCAGACGGCGGAAGCTAGCGGCGGCAAGGTGGGGGCCTATGGTATGACTGGAGCTAGGACCAGGGCCGATGCGGAACAAATCGCGAAGGGACTTCATATAGTCAAATTATGTCGCACTCGCGCGCGGGTGTGTATGGAAATCTTCTTCCGTTGGTATTACGATACCTCAGTATGTCCACCTTCATTCTCCTCTCCGCCATGCCTGGATCCGGAAAATCTACTTGGGCGAAACGCTATCAAAGGCAAAATCCAAACGTGGAAATCGTCTCAAGCGATGAAATCCGGTCAGAACTAAACGGTGACGCCGGCGATCAATCGAACCCCAGACTCATCTGGGCCGAATACCTTCGGCGCATCAAACTCCACGAAAAAGGCGAAGAGGTCACCGTCATAGGCGATTCCACCAACCTCACGAATTACTTCCGCACCTATTACGCGGAAGAAGCGGCTCCCCATTACGATAAGAAGGTTCTCGTGGTCTTCGATGTTTCTTATGAGGTTTGCTTGCAAAGGAACAACGCAAGAACGGAAAGGGTCGTTCCACCGCAGGCGATGGAAGCCCTGAGGAAAGAATATGAGCCCCTAAGCGAAGAAGCTGCTTCGCTGTATGATGAAATCTACGTCGTCGACGAGAACGGGCAAGCCAAAAGAATAAAATAAAAGCACCCGTGGGTGCTTTTTAAATTTCCGTTTGCTAGCTTACTGAGCGGCCTTGGCGTTTTTGGCCGGACGGATAGTCGAGACGACCAAGCAAAGGGCGACAAGGACCAAGACGCCGCCGATGATCCAAGACATGACGGAGAAATCGAGATAGTTCACATCGGGCTTGTTCCAAGAAGAAGAGATGAGGGAAGTCTTGGAGGCGCTGGTCTCTTGGGCATAAACATAAGAGAACACGCCCGCAGCCAAGATCGCAGCGCCATCGAGAAGCAAGGAACCTTCGAAGGCAAAAGCGTTCAATTTGCTGACGGCGCCCGTCTTCTCGCCTTTGCGATAACGGAAGAAGGCCAAAAGGGAAAGCAAGCACGCAACGGCCGGGATGAGGGCGATGGTCAAGAGTTTCGGCATGATATAACGAGTCGGTTCTTCCGCACCGGAGAAGATGAGGGCCAAGATCCCAGGGAGGGCCGCGCCAAAGTTGGCACAAACGGAAACGCCGGAGATAAGACTCATCTGAGAGTTCTGGTTCACGTCATCGCCGTGCATTTTGACGAAGGGGACGTTGACGCCGATGATGATGATGATGGCAAGGACGAGGAAGAAGGCGATCGCGAAGGCAAGTTCGCTGTAGCCAAAGTTCGTGGTGGTCAAACGATAGAGCCAAGCGCCGTTGAGGAAGAGGAACAAAGCGACGAGGAAGCCTAGACCGATGTAGCAAGAGATGGCATCGCGAACGGCGCGATCGTCATTGCCGTGGATGATGCCTTTGAGCGAAAGAGCAAAACCGAAGAGACACATAAGGGCCCCGGCCAAGCCAAAGGCGCCAAGCTCCCAAGGAAGGGCGACGCTCAAATCGGGCAAATCGATGGGGCCATAGCCGCGGATGATGAACGGCGTAACCAAAATACCAGCCCAAATGCCGAGAGAAACAAATCCCGCGAACAAAATCAGGAATAGCGCGAGATTCAAGATGCGGATAGTGGAAGAATACTTCATGTTGCGACCTCTTTCGATGCGTCTAAACGCCCTTTAGGGCGAAGAACGGCCTAGATATTAAATGCTATCTCCAAGCGATAGTCAACGAGTGATTCAATCTTGATTGAGCACGCTAAACGCGCAGGCGATGCCCCGCCCGGCTTGTTTGAGGATGGATTCGCCGGAACAGGCCTCCGGCATAACGGCTCTCACACCCTTCAGCGAGGTGGCGAAATCATCGTCCACTTTGACGCCAATCGGAGAGGATCCTCCACAGGTGAACCCATATAGCAGGTTCTCACCGCTTTTGGCTCCGGGGAAGTTCGAGGAGAAATACGTCACCAATTCTTCAAGATCATTCTCCAAAAAGGATGGACACGTGGATGCGAGATCGCCCAGATAAACCCCGGGCTTGTAGGATGGTTTAACACGCCCAAGCCTCATCGGTTCGGAACGGGCAAGGAAGTCCTTCACGATTTCCGACGGAGCGAAGTAAGGGTTCGAAGGTTGATAGAAGGAGGCATAGAAGCTTTGAAGGAAAGAAATGGGATCCGATCCAGGAACCCTGTCGAAATCCTCTTCAGAGACTTTAAGCAAAAGCGAAGCCACGCAATTTTGACTCATCGAGTTTGGGAAACCGCCTTCCAACAAAATTTCACCCGGAGCTGAAGAAAAATTCACGGTTTTGCCGTTCGGAGCGGTCAAATAGATTTTTGCCTTTCGGCCTGAAGAAGTCCGCAAATCACGGTCGAAACGGAACATTGGAAGGTTATCTTGGCGAGTTTCAGAATGGTAAACGGCTTGGAATACGTCTTTGTTTCTTGCCTCAGCGATAAGCCCAAGATAAAAAGGCCTTCTCTCCACAGCAATCTTCGCGTCTTTGAGGATCGGCAAGAAGCCCGGTGTCAAATTCCCGGTGGCCATAACGACGATCCGGCTTTTGCAAACACTCTTTTTCCCCGATTCGTCCTCGTACCGAACTCCGGTTACCTTTCCGAAAACGGACAAAATTTGAGTCACTTTGCTATGGAGATGAATTTCTCCTCCAAAAGCCACAATCCTTGTACAAAGGTCCGCAAGATAAGTTCTGATGTCTTCCGCGCTGAGAAATGAGGTTCCATCCAACGAAAGAGATTTATCGGCGCCCATCTCCAAGAAAGTGTCGCAGGCGAATTTTTCATAGGTGTTCAGGCTATCCGAATAAGCAACGCCTCCGCAGAATCCAGAAAAGCCACCCAAGCCGCGAGAATAGGCGAACGGAGTCCCGGATCCTTCTCGCTCGAAATCTCCAATGGATGCGATCCGTTCCTCAAATCCCCCGCCCTGCTCAAAGACAATAGGACGGGCCCCCGCTTTTGCCAAAACATAGGCGCAGAACAAGCCCGAGATTCCAGCGCCAATTACTATGGGGCGCTCTTTGAGTTTGCTCGGTTGAATGACCATAAAATCAGTCGGGCCGAAGAAACCGATTCGAGTATCGCGAATGAAGGAATTGGTATCGACGATGGCTCTCACGGAATAATTGAGCCCATCCAACTGGAGTTCGAGACTCCGGTTTACGATTTCATAACGGAAGCTCTCCGGGGTGATGGAAAGACGCTTGGCGATCTTGGAACGGATCTCCCGTTCTGAATCGTCCACACCGATGTACACATTATTCACCACATATTTCATAACCGATCCACCAATGCCAAAGCGCTGATCAAGCACCATTCTAAATTGAAACCGCCGCAGGGGCCATCCACATCCAGAACTTCGCCCAAGAAATAAACGCCTTTCTCCTGTTTGGATTCAAGGGAACCCGTAACCTCAGAAACGGCGATCCCGCCAACGGTAACCTGAGAATCTTCGAACGAATAAAACCCATTTACATGGAAAACGAGATTTTTAAAAACAAAAGCGAGCTTCAAGAAATCCGCTTGCGATTTCAGCGAATTCAGCCCGGCTGCCTTCATGCAGTAACGGAACAGGGGCGGTTCAAGAAAAGAGGATCCGAAACTGGAATTCGCGGAATTCAAATTCGCCATTTGAACGGCAAGTTTTTCCACGTCTTCAAAAGGAAATAGGTCAACGGAAATCAGGAATTGTTTGGGATCCGCCTGCCTAGCCAAAAGCCTTTCGAGATTAAAAACCACGATTCCGGAAAGGCCATCCTTTTTAAATAGAATCTCCCCAGACTCCCGATGAACGATTTTCATTTCGGAGGAGTTCGGTTGAAGCAAGGAGACCGATGCCCGATGGCGAAGGCCAGAAAGGGAAGCGACGTTCTC
>SFUB01000008.1 GCA_004561785.1 bacterium
AAGCAAAGGTGAGGAAGCCTATCCGAAGGGGGAGTCCTTTCAGGACGCGCTTTTCCGGGCGATTTATTTGAATTGCCAAGAGAAAGAGTTGAATTCCGTTGAGGATCTTGGTGAATTTCTTTCCGCTGATAGCCTTAAGAGAACCGCAAAATCCTTGAAAATATAAAATTCTATATATCTTGTTATATATTTAGAGAAAAGACATAAGAAAACGGCAGGGTTCCCTGCCGTTTTTGCTTTGCCTTAGCGGCGTCCGCCGCGATTTCCGCCGCGGTTGCCGTGGAAGTTGCCTCCGTGGCCGCCGCTCCGGGGACCATGCGGTTTGTCCGATTCCGGACGCTCCACATAGCCTTCGGGCTTCTGCTCGAATTCGCGGTGGGAGACTTTGACTTTGCCGGAATCATCGATGCCGATGACGACGACTTTGAGGCTGTCGCCGACCTTGACGAGGTCGTTGGCGTTCTCGACGTAATCCCATTTGAGGCGGGAGACGTGGCAGAGGCCATCGACGGAGCCAAAGAGGTTCACGAAGGCGCCGTAATCCTCGACGCGGGTGACTTTGCCCTCGAAGATCTCGCCGACTTTGGCCACGCGGACGATGTCGTCGATCATGGCCTTGGCCTTCTCGATCATCTCCTTCTCATGGTGGTAGATGGTGACTTTGCCGTCTTCCTCGACGTCGATCGCGACTTGGCTGCATTCGGCGATGATCGAGTTGATGGTTTCGCCGCCTTTGCCGATCACGTCGCGGATCTTGGCCGGATCGATGTGGAAGGTGACCATCTTGGGAGCGTATTTGGACACCTCTTTGCGCGGTTCGGGGATGCAAGCTTTGATGGCCTCCCGGATCTCGGCGCGGGCTTTGTGGGCTTGGGCCAAAGCTTCGGAGAGGACCTCGCGGGTGACTCCGTGGATCTTGATGTCCATCTGAAGGGCGGTGATGCCGTTCTCGGTGCCGGCGCATTTGAAGTCCATGTCGCCGAAGTGGTCCTCAAGGCCTTGGATGTCGGTGAGGATGGTATAGGGGTTGTCGTTCTGATCGGGGGAACGGGAGGGATCGCGGGTAATGAGGCCCATGGCGATGCCGGAGACCACGGCCTTCAACGGGACGCCGGCGGCCATGAGGGACATGCAGTTGGCGCAGAGCGAGGCCTGGGAGGAAGAGCCGTTGGACTCCACCACGTCCGCCACGCAGCGGATGGTGTACGGGAATTCCTCTTCGGAAGGGAGGACGTACTTCAAAGCGCGCTCGCCCAGTTTCCCGTGGCCGATTTCGCGGCGGCCGGGGGAGCCCATCCTGCCGATTTCCCCAACGGAGAAGGGCGGGAAGTTATAATGATGCATGAAGCGCCTCTCGGTTTCGCCGGAAAGGTCGTCGATTTCCTGCTTGTCGCTTAAGGGGCCGAGGGTGGTCGTGCCGATGACCTGGGTCTGGCCGCGAGTGAACATGGCCGAGCCATGGGCGCGGGGAAGCAGATCGACTTGGCAATCAAGCGGGCGGATCTCGTCGACTTTGCGTCCATCGGGACGGACTTTGTCTTCGATGATGAGGCGGCGGACTTCAGCGGCGACCATGCCTTCGAGGATTCCGTGGACCATCATCATGGTCTTGGCGTGGTCTTTCTCATTGGCATAGGCGCGGGAATCGTAATCCTCGAGAATCTCATTCTCCAAGGCGTCGATGGCGTCCTGGCGTTCGAGCTTGTCGAAGATGGAAATGGCTTTGACCATCTTCTCGCCGATGCGGGAATTGATGTCGGCGACGATTTCGGGGTTGGGGGCATAAAGGTCGATGTGGCGCTTGGGCTTGCCGACCTCGGCGATGATCTTCTTCTGGAAGCGGCAGAGTTCCTTAATGGCCTCGAAGCCGAACATGATGGCGTCGAGCATCTCCTCTTCGGGGACCTGATTGGCGCCGGCTTCGACCATCATGATGGCCTCTTCGGTTCCGGCGACGGCAAGATCGATGTCGCTCTTCTCCTTTTCCTCGACGGTCGGATCGATGATGAGCTTGCCGTCGACCCTGCCGACGTAGACTCCGGCGACCGGCCCATCGAAGGGGATGTCGCTGAGGCAAAGGGCCAAGGAGGCGCCGAGCATGCCGGTCATCTCCGGGGTGTTGTTGAGATCGACGGACATGACGGTCGAGACGATCTGGACCTCATTGCGGAAGCCATCGGCGAACAGCGGGCGGATCGGGCGGTCAATCAAGCGAGCGGCCAAGGTGGCGTGCTCGCCAGGCCGGCCTTCCCTGCGGAGGTAGCTGCCCGGGATTTTGCCAAGAGCATAGGCTTTTTCTTCGTAATTGACGGTCAGCGGAAAGAAATCCCCATCTTTGGGGGTGTCGGCGCAGCAGGCCGTGGCCAATACCACGGTCTCGCCGAAACGCACAAAAGCAGAACCGTCGGCCTGCTTGGCGATCTCGCCGGTCTCGACGCTAAGCGGGCGTCCGGCGAATTCGGTTTCGAATACCTTTTTCATTGTTTCTCCTAAATGTAATCAACGGGCATAGTTTAGACCGAAAAGACAAAGGGAACCACAATAATTTGAGCTCTCCCAAAGGGAGGATAAGAAAAATGCCTCCTTGCGGAAGCATTTCTTTTCTCCTTGGGGTTACTTGCTTACTTGCGGAGTTCGAGCTCGTGAAGCAATTTGGCGTAGCGATCGACGTCGGTCTTGGCGAGGTAGTCGAGGAGGCTGCGCCTCTTGCCGACGAGGATGAGAAGGCTGCGGTGGGCGGCGGCATCCTGACCGTTGCTCTTGATGTGGGTGGTGAGTTCCTGGATGCGGGCGGTCAAGAGGGCGATCTGGACCTCGGCGGAGCCGGTGTCCTTCTCGTTCTTGCCGAACTTTTTGATGATGGCGGAAGTTTGGTCTTTGTTGAGAGCCATGGTTTGAATTCTCCTTTTCTTTACTTGGCCTCGCCCATGTCGAATCCGGAGAAAGAGGTCCTGACAAAGACGGGCTGCGGGAAAGATTCTAGCAAGCGCGGAGGGAAATTGAAAGCACTATTTTCTTGCACACGCATACGCAGGAGGGTAGTATTTCAAACGGTTTTTTCACGCGGAGGTAAGACAACATGAAAATGAGGAATATCGCGATCATCGCCCACGTCGACCACGGCAAGACCACCTTGGTCAATGCTTTGCTCGCCAAATCGGGCACCTTCCGCTCCAACGAGCAGATCAGCGACCGCATGATGGACAGCAACCCGATCGAACACGAAAGGGGCATCACCATCTTGGCGAAGACCACCGCCATCACTTACAAGGACACCAAAATCAACATCGTCGACACTCCGGGGCACGCCGACTTCGGCGGCGAGGTTGAGCGAATCATGCACATGGTCGACGGATGCTTGCTGCTCGTCGACGCCTTCGAAGGCACGATGCCGCAGACCCGCTTCGTCTTGAAGAACGCCCTCGAGGCCCACATCAAGCCGATCGTCGTCGTCAACAAAGTCGACCGCCCGAACGCCGATCCCCAGAAAGCCGTCGACGAAGTCCTCGACCTCTTCATCCAGCTCGGCGCCCCCGATGATCTGCTCGATTTCCCGGTCGTCTACACAAGCGCCCTGAACATGACCTCCAGCTATGATCCCGACCCCGCTTCCCAGAAAGAGGGCATGGACCCGGTCTTCGATACCATCCTCAAGGAAATCCCCGAGCCGAAATGCGATCCTGAGGGACCGCTCCAGTTCCAGCCGGCTTTGCTCGACTACAACGAATTCGTCGGCAGGATCGGCATCGGCACCATCCGCTCCGGGTCTTTGAGCCTTGGGGACACGGTCACCGACATGAAGCTGGACGGCACCACCAAGGACTTCAAAATCATGAAGCTCTTCACCTTCCAGGGGCTCCGCCGGATCGAAGTCCCCCACGTCGAATGCGGCGACATCTGCGCCATCGCGGGCTTTCCTGAGCTCAACGTCGGCGAAACGATCGTCACCCCGGGCCACCTCAACGCGCTCCCCAAACTCCGCGTCGATGAGCCGACCCTTCAGATGGAATTCGGGACGAACAGCTCCCCGCTCCGCGGCCAGTCCGGCAAATTCGTGACCGCCCGCGTGATTGAAGACCGCCTCTATCAGGAAATCCAGAGGGACGTCTCCTTGCGTTACCGTCGCATTCCCAATTCCGAGACTTGGATCGTCTCGGGCCGCGGCGAGCTCCATCTTTCCGTCCTCATCGAGACGATGAGGCGCGAGGGCTATGAGCTTGAGGTCAGCAAGCCCCGCGTCATCCTCAAGGAGATCGATGGGGTCAAATGCGAGCCTTACGAGGATCTGCAGATCGATGTCCCGGACGAATATGTCGGCGACATCATGGATACCTTGGGCCAGCGCGGCGCCCAGATGGTCGACATGACCTCCAATAACGGCGAAACGCGCTTGACTTACGTCATTCCCTCCCGTGGGCTCCTCGGCTTCGTGAACAACTTCCTGACTTTGACGAAAGGATATGGCATCATCAACCACACCTTCCGCGAATACCGCCCCGTTTATAACCACGTCGTCGGCGAAAGGACGATCGGCGTCCTCGTCAGCGTCGACAAAGGGCCGGCGACCCCCTACTCCATCGAGAAGGTCGAGGATCACGGCACCATGTTCATCCTGCCGGGCACCATTTGCTATGAGGGCATGATCGTCGGCGAGCACCGCTACCCGGTCGACCTGGCCGTCAACGTCACGGCCATGAAGCCCCAGACCAACGTCCGCTCCTCCAACAAGGATCAGACCGTCGTCCTCAAGAGCCCCCGCAAGATGACCCTTGAGGCGTGCCTTGACTACATCAACTCCGATGAGCTCGTCGAGGTGACCCCCGACGCGATCCGCATGAGGAAGAGGATCCTCTCCACCCCGGACCGCAAGAAGTTCGACGCGAAGAAGAAAGACGCCGGCGCCGACTTCAACCAAGAAATCAGCAACTATTGAACGGAAAAGCCGCAGACCCGAGGCCTGCGGCTTTCGTTTCGTTCATAGTTTCTCAAGCGCTTCCCTTGCGGAGACTTCATCCTGTTCCAATTGGGCTTTCAATTCCTCCAAGGAAGAGAAGCGTTTCTCCCCGCGGAGCCGGGCATAGAAGGCGAAATAGGCTCTTCTGCCGTAGCCATCGATGTCTTTCTCGGTCAATAGATGGGATTCGGCAATCGGGGCGAGAAGCTTTCCGACCGTGGGGTTGCTGCCGACGTTGATCATGGAAGGATAAGGGATTCCAGAAAGATAGGTGAGTCCCGCGTATACCCCGGAGGCGGGGAGAAGATAGGGGGAAGACAAATCGAGGTTCAGGGTCGGGAAGCCGATCTTTCTTCCGTTTTCAAATCCATGGACCACCGTCCCTTTGATCTCGTAGGGCCGGCCGAGCTCTTTCCGGGCTTCCTCGACCTTGCCCGATTTCAAAAGTTCCCGGATCGAGGAAGAGGAGATTTTATTCCCGGATTCGTCCGAAATAAGGGGGCAAACCTCGGTTTGGAAGGTTTCTTGAAGATCGCTTATCCCACCTTCTTGGTTCTTGCCGAACCGGAAATCCTCGCCTACGACGACCCTGGAGACGCCTAAGCCCCTCAAGAAGAACAGGAAATCGGCTTTGGACAAAGAATAGAAAGAGGGATCGTTATCCAAGACGTAGGCATAATCCAAATCGAAGGGATTCGCGTAACGGATCTTGTCCTCGAGGTCGCTTAAGAGGGGTTTGCTCGCGTCGAAGGGGTTTTTGAAGAACAAAATTCCCGAAGGCCCTTCCCCTTCTTTCGCCTTGAGCGCGAGGGATTGGTGGCCAAGGTGGAACCCATCGAAGTTGCCTAGGGCCAAGGAAAGGCCGTTTACGGGGGAAGGGGGGCTCGCAAGGGGAAATTCGAGTTTGATCATTTTAGAATAGCCCCCTTTTGGATCGGTAGAGGCCGTCCTCGCCTTTCGCATAGACCGCGAGGGCCTCTTCTTGAAAGAAAAGGCAGACTTCGCTTTCATGGGAATCCAAGATCATCGCCTTTCCATTTTTGACGGCCTCGGATTGCTTTTCGGTCGCTTCGATCTTCGGAAGGGTGATGAAAGGAAGGGGGCTCAGAAGATCGCCTTCCGAAACTTCGGCGATTCTCTTCGCTTTCCTAACGTCCACGGATCCGATTTTGGTGCGGCGCAAGGAGACAAGGTGCCCCACTTCCCCGAGCCTCTCTGCGATGTCCTCGCCCAAGGTGCGAAGATAGGTCCCAGAGCTCACCTCGGCCTCGAAGCGAATGCGGGGTCCCTCTTGAGAAAGCAAGCGGATGGAGGAAATCACGATCTTCCGGGGCTTCCTTTCGATCTCTTGGCCTTTATGGGCCAATTTATAGAGGGCCACCCCATCCACTTTGATGGCGCTGCTCATCGGGGGAATCTGGGTGGATTCTCCCAAGAAGGAGGAAAGCGTTTCTTCGATTTCTTGCTTTTCGTGGATTCTTGGGTCTTTCCTTAGGATTTCCTCGCCCTCCAAGTCGCCGGTGGAGGTCTTGCTCCCCAGCAGAAGTTCCGCTTCGTAGGTTTTGGAGGAGGAATCTAGAAAGGGGAGGCATTTCGTGGCCTTGCCCACCGCGACGATCAATAAGCCCGTCGCGAAAGGGTCCAAGGTGCCTAGATGCCCCACTTTCTTGGTGAGGAACCTCTTCTGCAGGAGGTTATCCACCTTCCGCGAGGTCATCCCCGCCTCTTTGTCCACCAAAAGGATTCCTTGCATCATGACAAGGGGATTATACTTTCTTTGCTTATGAATGAAATGCGAATTGCCCTCTCCGCGATGAAGAAAAACGACGATCTCTTCTTTTTGATTCCCCCGAAAAGCAGAGTCCTGGTCCCGGTCTCTACGGAAGACCATTCCCTTTTCCTTTTGGAGGCCCTCCGCCGTTATTCCCTCTACAGAAAGAAAGACTTCGAAGTGTTTCCCCTCCGTTTCCTTTTCTCCCCCTCCTCCCCTTCTTTGGAGGGGTTTGAATCCGCCTCGCATTTTGAAATCGAAAGCGAGAGGATTTCCCGTGGACTTGGGGGCAAGAATCCCTCCTCCGCGGTGAATAAGCTGATCCGGCTCGCCTACGCGAACGAGGCCCTCGCGAGGGGTTGCTCTTTGATCGCCCTGCCGACATGCTTTGAAGAATACCTCTCTTCTTTCCGCGAGAACCTCCTCAAAAAAGGGAAACTAGGGGCCTATTCCTTCTATTCCCCCGCCTCCGGGGGAGCCTCTTTCATCCGGCCTTTCCTCTCGTTGGAGGAAGAAACCATCCGGAAAGGCGAGCAAGAGCTCCTCTTGCCTTGCGTTTCCTTGCCTCTGCTCTCCCCCTTGGATAAAGAAGAGGCCCGCTCATTCAAGAACGCTTTGTTCTATGGGGAATCCCTCAAACTGCCGAAGGACCAAAAACGGATCACCCTGCAGGAAGAGGGGTCGCTTTACTTCGTCGCCGAAGGGAACCGAATCGCAGTCAAGGACGCCTGCAATGTGACGAGAGCCACCTTCCTTTTCGCCTGGGAGGACGCCCACCGCCTGAGCCTTTCTCACTTCGTCCAAAAAGAAGGGGTCGACGAAGGAAGGATCCTGCGTTCTTACCTAGAAACGGAAATCGAAAACAGAAAACCCCCGTTATGGGTGGAGATTACTTTGGAAGGGTTCCATGAGCATCCGGAACTTGGCTTTTCAAATCGAGGGAACTCAATATATAGGAAAATATGGAGGAGAGAGGATCTTTCCGTCAAATTGTCAGAATAGCGTAAGAAAAGGCCCATCGATTGGATGGGCCTTTGCTTTATTTTGAGAGTTTTTTGAGGTCTTCCTCTTCTTTCTTCTTGAGTTGCTCGAAGGCGAGATGGGGATGGGGCGAGGCGAAGAAGGTCACGTAGACCTTCGCGAGGGTGGAATCCGAATTGACCTCGACTTCGTTGACGGAGACCATGCCGATCTTGGGGTCTTTGATCTCCGAGCGGACGATGTCCATCAGATTCTTCTCGATCAGGGCTTTGATGCGCCCAGGGCGGTTGGCCATCGCTCACTCCTTCTCGACCATCTCGTAGCCCTCGACGATGTCGCCGAGCTTGAGGTCGTTGTATCCGGAGATGGTGAGGCCGCATTCGTAGCCCTGCTTGATCTCCTTTACCGCGTCTTTGCCATGCTGCAAAGAGCCGAGCTCGCCGTCGTAGATGACGACGCCGTCGCGGATCAGGCGGCATTTGGTTTTGGCTTTGAGGAAGCCGGAAGTGACGTAGCTTCCGGCGACCGTGCCGACGTGGGTGATCTTGAAGAGGTGGCGGATCTCGGCCTGTCCGGTCACGGACTCGACTTTCTCGACGGAGATCATGCCCTTCATCGCGGCCTCCATCTCCTCCAGAAGCTCGTAGATGATCTTGTGGAGGCGGATTTCGACGTGGGCTTCCTCCGCCTTCTGCTTCACGCGGGCGTCGGGCCTTACGTTGAAGCCGAAGATGATCGCATTGGAGGCCTGGGCCAACAAGACGTCGGAGTCGGAGATCGCCCCGCTATAGGCGCTGAGGACATGGACCTTGATTTGGTCGTTGGAGAGCTTCTCGAGGTTGGCTTTAAGGGCTTCCGCGGTCCCGTCGGTATCAGCTTTGACGATGACGTTGAGGTCTTTGACTTTGCCGGCGTTGACGAGGTTATTGAGGTCTTCTAAGGACATCGCGGCGCTGCCGGAGCGGGCGGATTGCTGCTTCTCCAACGCGCGTTTGGTCGCGATGTCTTTGGCTTCCTTCTCGGTCGGGAAGGCCATGAAGCGGTCGCCGGCGCCGGGGACGCCGGAGAGCCCGATCACGGAGACCGGGGTGCTCGGCCCAGCGGATTTGAGGACTTTCTTGTATTCGTTGGTCATGCGGCGGACTTTGCCGTAGATTTCGCCGACGACGACGTAATCGGAATTGCTGAGGGTGCCGTTTTGGACCAAAAGGGTGGCCTTCGGGCCTTCTCCTTTGTCAAGGGAAGCCTCTAAGACGGTGCCGCTTGCGTAGCGTTTCGGGTTGGCTTTGAGTTCAAGCATCTCGGCTTTGAGGAGGATCATGTCGAGCAAATCGTCGATCCCCTTGCCGGTTTTGGCGCTGATCTCGGCCATCATCACATCCCCGCCGTATTCTTCGGCGATGACGTCGTGGGCCATGAGCTGCTCTTTGACGCGGCTCGGGTTGGCGCCGGGCATGTCCATCTTGTTGATGGCGACGATGATCGGGCAGCCCGCGGCTTTCGCGTGGTCGATCGCCTCGAGGGTCTGCGGCATGACGCCGTCATCGGCGGCGACGACCAAGACGACGAGGTCGGTGACGGAGGCCCCGCGGGCCCTCATGGCGGTGAAGGCGGCGTGCCCCGGGGTATCGATGAAGGTGATCTTCTGGCCGTGGATTTCCTTTTGATAGGCGCCGATCTCCTGGGAGATGCCGCCGGCTTCGGTGTCGACGATGTGGGAGGAGCGGATGGCGTCGATCAAGGTGGTCTTGCCGTGGTCGACGTGGCCCATGATGGTGACGACGCAGGGGCGCGGCTCGAGGTCCTTCGGGTCATCTTCGATCTTGATATCCTCGAAATGGGTGGCGTCCACCGCCTCTTCTTTGCGGAAATCGTATCCGAATTCAAGGCAGATGGTGCCGATGGCCTCATCGTCGAGGAGTTGGTTTATGGTCACCGAGCTTCCCTGCAAAAAGAGGAAGGTGATGATCTTCGGGGCGGGGACGTTGATGGCTTTGGATAGCTCAGCCACCGTCAAAGGCTTCGAATAGACGAAGACGCCGCCGTTCACTTTGGCGAAATCTCCTTTGCCGTTGCGGGGCCTATCTTGGAAGTTCGAGACGCGCTGGGGGCGTTTGCTTCCGGCGTCTTTTTTCGAATAGGTTTGCTTTTTCTTCATATTTTCCTCACTCCTTGCTGTTCCATTTCTCAATCAAGGCTTTGCTGGGTTTATTCTCGGTCACGCCGATGCCGGAGAGCGTCTCGTAGCCGAGGGATCTGCCGAGTTCTTCTTGGCTCGCGCCTTCTAGAACCGGGCAATGGAACTTTTCCGAAAGTTTCAGAAGCTCTTTGCGTGAATTCTCCGAGCAGTCGGAGGCGATCAGGAGGACGCCGAGCCTCTTCGCGTTGAGCAGCGCCCCTCCGATTAAGGTGTATTTTCCCCGATTCAGGATTCCCAAAAAGGACAGGGCTCTGTTTTTCATAGGCTTTCCTCCATCTCAAGGTAGACGGCTTGGCAGTCGCTCAGATGGAAGGCGCGTTCAAGCGCTTTCCTTTTCTTCGCTTTTTCCAAGGTCTCCTTATCTTTATGGAGATAGACGCCCCTCCCGGGGAGGGGCCTATCTTTCTCCAAGGTCAAAGAAGGGCAGGCAACGAGGCGGAAAAGCTCGTTCCGCGGGTAGCGGAGGCGACTGATCAGATCCATTCTCGGGTTGCTCTTCTTCATGAAATTACTTCTCGTCGTAGTATTGGTCGTAATCGGCGTAGTCCTGATCGATGTCCTCATCGGATTCGATGTCGGCGTCGTAGCCGTTATTGGCTTCTTCTTCCTCAATCTTGGCGAGCTCTTCTTCGGTGTAGACGGGCATCGCGTTGTCGGAGACCGATGGACGGACGACCTCGCGCTTGACCTCGTCTTCCGTGATCTTGCGGGGGCGCTTTTTGCTGGCGGAGCGGGTCTTTTTCTCTTTCGAGGCCTCAAGCTGGGCTTCCAGGTCGGAGAGGGTGGTCGTGGTCTTAACCTCTTTGTGGACCGGTTCCTCCACGGGCTTGGATTCGGCGGTGGGTTCATCCTCCGCGGGTTTCTCCGCGGCGAGCCTGGCCTCTTCCTCGGCTTGGCGTTTCATGGCGGCGAGGGCGGCGGCGACGGGGTTCGCGGCCTCGGCCGGGAATTCCTCAGGCTTGGCGCCGGTCTTGGGCGCCTCGGCGGGGATGATCGGCTCGACGGAGGGTTTCTTCGCCTCGGCGGCTTCTTCTTGCAGCGCGGCGAGCTTGGCCTCTTCCTCGGCTTTGCGGCGCGCTTCCTCTTCCACGGCTTTGCGGCGGGCTTCCTCTTCCTCGAGTCTCCTCGCGGCTTCTTCCTGAGTCTTCTTCAGGTATTCCTGGCGCGCTTTCTCTTTCTTGTTCTGCTCTTCTTGGGCGCGGAGAGCTTCCACGGGCGTGTATTCGATGCCCTTCTCAAGGGCGATCGATTCCTCCATCAGCTCAATGGAAACGCCGGTGAGTTTGCGGGCAAGTTCGATGTTGGACTTGTATTTGCCCATCGCGAGCGGCAAATCCCCGTCTTTGATGACGGCGATGCCGTGGAGCTTGTTGAATTCGTCGGGCTGCTCGTCGAGTTTGACCCCGAGAACCTGGGCCGGGCGGCAGGCGTCGGCCACGAAGAGGGCGAGGTCCTCGCTATAGGCGATGACGTCGATCTTCTCTTTGGCTTTCCCGTTGCCGAGTTGGGAGACGATCTTTTGGATGCGGCTCCCGCCCTGGCCGATGCAGGCGCCGGTAGGATCGACGTCTTCGTTGTTGGTGGCGACGGCCACTTTGGAGCGCACGCCGGCTTTCCTGGCGACGGCTTTGATGACGACGGTGCCGTCGTAGATCTCATGGATTTCCTCTTCGAAGAGGCGCTTGAGGAAGCCTTCGGAGGCGCGGGTGGCCTCGATCTGCGGGCCGCGCGGCTTCTTGCCGGGCTCGGGCGCGGCGGCGGTTTCGACTTTCTGGATGTAGACCTTGATGGGGTCGCCGACGCGGAAGAATTCGTCGCCGATCAGTTCGCGGCGGGAGAGCTCGACGTTGGTGCGACCGATGTTGACGAGCACGGCGCGGTCGTCGGCCCGCTCGACGGTGCCGTTCATCATCTCGCCGATGTGGTCTTTGTAGATTTCGTAAAGGGCGCTTCTCTCGGCCTCGGCGAGTTTCTGGCGGAAGGAGCTCTTGACGGCCATGTGGAAGGCTTTGCTGAGGTCATCGGGGTCGGCGGGGATCACGTAATCGTCTCCCTCTTTGTACTTAGGCTCCGCGAGGCCTTCATTGGCCTCTTCGGTCTCGATTTCGAGGACGTCGTCCTCCACTTCATCTTTGACTTTCTTGATCTGGGCGAGGTGGATGGGGTTCTCTTCGTCCTTCCAATCGATCTCGCAGGTGACGACGGGGTCGGGCATGTCCTTGGCGCCGCCGCCGAGGACGCGGATGTAAGCGGCTTTGACCGCTTCGGTGAAGGCATTCAGGACGTCTTCGTCGCGGATGCCTTTGCTCTCGGAGACCTCTTTCTGGGCTTCCAAGAAGGCTTTCATGTCAATTTTCATGGTTGGTTTCCTTTTCAATTCAGAATTCGATGGCTAAGCGCGCTTTGTCTACGTCAGGCAGGGGGAAGGCGATTTGGACCTTCTTGGCCTTCTGCTTCACTTCAAGGGTCAAGGTTCCTTCCTCGATTTTGAGCAGATGCCCTTCGAGGATGTTCTCCCCTTTGAAGGGATGCGAGAGATGGAGGTTCACGTATTTCCCCACGTAGAGGGGAAGCTTCTCCAAGGCGATCGGCTTCTCCGCGCCCAAGGAGCTTACGTCCAGGGTGTAGGCCCCGGGAATCGGGTCTTCTTCGTCTAAGATCTCCGAGATGAGCCCGGAGAGAGCGACGATGTCCTCGAGGCCAATCGGCTCCACGCGATCCACCACCACCTCGAGCTTCATGCCTTCCTTGGTGGAGAGATAATGGACCGAGGCCAATTCATAGCCTTTTCCTTCGAGGGGTTCCCGCAGCAGGGATTCGACTTTCCTTTCTTCTTCCATTTTGCCTCCTAAATGAGAAAGAGTGGTCCGAAGGCCACTCTCTGTGCGTTGACGATCGACGGAACCAATATCTGGGTTTCCGCGACTAGAAGTATAAGCGTTTCTTTGGGCGAGTTCAAGCCGGATTGCTTTCCTCCCTGCGGGAGGGGATCACTCTTCCGAAGCGGGGCGAAGCAAGTAGAAGAGCGTCGATAGCCCCGGATAGAGGAGGCCGAGGAAGAAGAGGAAATAGGGGCCGAGCATCATTGAGCCCATGAAGTCGATCGGGAAGTGGGCGGTCATGGAGACGATGATGAAGTCGCCGTTGCAGGAAAGGCCGATGCACATCCACAAAACCAGGACAAGGCCCAAGACCCCTTCGACGAAGAGGGTCGGCAAAGTGGCTTTGTAGCGCTGATCCTTGCTAAGGAAGTCCCTGAATATCTCCCGCATCAGCAGGCAAAGGGAGGGGAAGAGCATCAGGAGGTAGACCGGGAAGGTCAAGAAGGCATTCTGCCCGGAATAATCCATGAGGCTCGGGAAGAGGAGGAAGTCCCCGAGGAACCCGCAGGCGAAGGGGAAGGAAGCGCCCACCAAGACGCTTTCCAGGGTTCCGAATCTCTTCTTCGGAAGAACCTCGCTTTCCTCGAAATGGAAGAAGCGCGGGAGGGTGAAGAGGAAGAATCCGATGGCGAAAAGCAAGGTCAAGCCCAAGAAGATCAGGTTGCTAAGCGGGAACAAAGGCCCAGCCTGATGAAGGAGGATGGAGTCATAGGTCCCGGTGGAGAGATAGACGATGTCCAGAATGAGCAAGGCCAAGGAAATCCCGCCCAAAACGAAGGAATTCACCTTCATCCATCTTTTCTTACCTATTTCACTAGTTGGGTGCCTTATTTTGTGGAGGATCACCACGAGATAGGCGGGCAATAAGCAAGAAAGGTAATAAGGGAGGAAATAAAGGAAGGCGTGGTCGGTGGAGAAGAGATCTTGGATGAAGAACCAGAGGATCTGGAACAAAGCGACGCCGCCTAGGCAATAGAAGAAGGCCTCGGCGAGCAGCAAAAGGATTTTTCTCGTTTGGCTTTTCATTCGAACATCGCCTCCATCCGGTAACCGTTCGCGGAGGAATAATCCTCTTCATAGCTTTGGAAGCAGCGGTACAAATCAAATCCGCCGTCTTCGCTTATGACGGCTAGGTTGCCGCCGATGCGGTCGCTTAGGTAGGTTAAGCCCGAACCGGATTTCAGCCCATAGCAAAGGGCGATGGGGTCGGAAGAGCCTTCCTTTAGGGAATATTCGGCCGCGAAGTCGTTTTTGTGGTCATGGCCATAGAACATCGCTTTGGTGGAGCCTAGGCTCTCGGCCACTTCGAAGAAGGAAGTCCTTTGGTAGCCGGCGTAGACCTTGGTCTCCCCAAGACCTTCGATGTTCGTGGAAACCTCGCTCATTTGCCCGGAGTAGCGGCCCACGTAGCCGATGCTCGGTTCGCCTTTGGCGAGGCGATAGGAATAATCGGTCTCCCACAAAGGGATGTGGAAGAAGGCGAGGGATTTCACGTCGGGGTTGTTCTTCTGCGCTTGCCTCACCTCTTCCGCGTACCACTGTATCTGCTCGGGGTGGATGATGTCGTAGTTGTATTTGAAGGACGGGAACTGATAGTGGAGGGAATTGCTGTCGATGGCGTAGAGCTGCCAAAGGATCCTGCTCCCTTTTTTGAGGGAGATGAGGTAATTGCATTCCCCATAGAGATCATCGTCGATCTCTTTGTAAAGGCTATGGGGCTTGCTGGAGGCTAGCCTGCCCGGGAAATAGGGATCGAAGAGGCCTTGCTGATCGTGATTCCCCCAGGTGAAGCCATAGTAGACGTCTTTGCCGAGGAGTTCGGAGAAGGATTCGAAGAGATCGAAGAGGGTCTCGAAGTTCTCCTTCGAGGCGGTGAGGATGTTGTCCCCGGTGGTCATGATGAAGTCGGGGTTCGCGTTTTTGACGAGGGCGGAGAGATATTCCTTCTGCCTTCCCATGTCGGTCGTGAAGTTCCAATGGATGTCGGTAAGCTGGAGGACGCGGAGGGAAGAGGCGGTATCGAAGGAAGGGAGTTCCGATTCGTAATCGGAGAGTTTCGGCGATGGGTGGCTTCCGCAGCTCAAAAGCAAAGGCAAAAGAAGCAAAACGAGAGGCTTTTTGGTCCGGTTCATTTCCTGCCTCCGTCGTTGAAATAGAGGATCCCGAGGCAATGGGGGCCGCAGTAGCAGCTGACGGTCGCGCCGGCGGTGGTCTGCTCGATGCGCTCGAAGCCAACTGCTTTCAGCTTGTCCTTGGCGACTTGGAGGGCCTCCGGCGTGGCGGAGCTATAGGTGATGAAGACCAAGGATTTGTCGGGGTTCGGGAAGCGGTCCAGGGTCTCGTCGATATAGCCCCCCACCACTTTTTCCATGGGCCCGCGGTATTTCTTGCCGGGGTACATCTTGCCGTCGCTTTCGACGTAGATCGAGGGTTTGATCTTGAGGAGGTTCGCCCCCAGCATCGCAAGCTTTGAGCAGCGGCCGCCTTTGTAAAGGTTGTCCACCGATTCCAAGGAGAAGGAGGCTTGGCAATATGGGACGCGCTTTTTCGCAAGCGCGAGGACTTCCTCGAGGCTTTTCCCTTCGTCGATGCTCTTGCGGCAGGAGATCGCCTGGAGGGCGATGCCGGTGGAGAGGGAGAGGGTGTCGATGACGTCGACTTTCCCTTCGAATTCGTCGTTTGCAACCAAGCAGGCGTTCTCATAGGCCTTCGAGATCTGGCTCGAAAGGGAGAAGTGGATGATGTGGTCGGCGGTCTTTAAGACGTCGGCGAAGAATTCCTCATACTGGAAGGGATTCACCGCGGCGGTATGGGGCAATTTGCCGGTTTCCTTGGTGTAGGCAAATTCCTCTTCCGGGGTGATTTCCCCGTCTAGGCCCATTTTCTCCCCCATGGTGACCATGAAGGGGACGGTGCGGATGGAGAATTCCTCAAGCAGGGACTTGGGGAGGTCGATGGTCGACTCGGCGGTGACGGCGATTTTCATAGGATCAATCCTTTCCTGTATTTTCGTTTCATTTGCCCCAACGGAGCTTCTTCTTTCCTTCCCACTTATGAAGGATCCTAGGGTAATACTCCCTCCAAAGCGAGGCGACGTGCTCTTTCGAATAGAAGGAGGCGATCTGCTCGGATTCCTTTTGATAATGGAGGTATTTCTCTTTGTCTTTCCGGAGGGAATCGATTTCCCTCACGAAGCCCTCCACGTCGGGGGCGGAATCGTAATGGGAGAAGAAGATGCCGGGATATAGATCGAGGTTGCGGAGCAAGAGGGGCTTCTTGCAATCGCAGGCTTCGAGGATCGACATCGGCATGAGCTCATCGAAGCTCGGCATGAAGAAGAGAGAGGCCATGTTGAAGACGAGGTTCATCTCCTCCCGAGGCAACAAACCCAGGAAATGGACGTTGCTTGGGGCTTCCTCCATCGCCTTCTTGAGTTCTTTGTAGCCGTCGGTCATCTTGCCGAAGCTGAATCCGCCCGCCCAGAGGAATTCGACGTCGGGGAGACGCTTGGCCGTCTCGATGAAGTCGAGGACGCCTTTCCGGGTCTGCACCTGGCCGCAGCCGAGGACGGAGAATTTCTCGGGATCGATCCCGTATTTCTTCTTGCCTTGAAGGATTTCCTCCTCGCTTAGAGGATGGAATTCTTCCTGGGAGACATAATTGGGGATGAAGGTGATGTTCTCCTCAAGGCAGCCCATCTCCACGAGGGGTTTGATGAAGATCGGGTTCACGACGACGATCTCATCGGCTTTCTTATAGGTGGAGCGAACGTAGGCTTTGAAGATTTTGAAGCTCAAAGGGGGCAATTTGATCGACCCGTTGAGGGTGGTCGGCAGAAAATGGACGTAGATCACGTTGACGTGATGGGAGTCCATCTTCATGCGGAAGCCCGGATTCACCGTGTGGACGTGGTTGATCTGGGCGAGGCCCTTCTCCTTGTTCTCATAGACGCGGAAGAGGTCCTTCTGCTCCTTGATGAGGGAGACTTGCTCCATATAGGCGCTGCCGACGCCTTGGCCGGGGACGCTCGTCGCGGCGGAGAGCATCCGAATGCCGATGATGTCTTTGTTATCCATAGGCAAAAGTATAGCAAAGATGGGCTGAGAGAAAAAGAAAACCCCGGGTTGCCGGGGATGTTTTCTTCTGGTGCCCTCACCCTTAGTCGAAAAGAGGTCTGATCCTTACCATGGATCCGTTCTACCGCTGAACTATGAGGGCGGTACTGCCGATGAGCTCGCTACAAACTCGTTCGGCGTGAAAGATTATAGACATAGACCCTTAGGGAGGGCAAGGGTTTTCTTTGACTTTTCATCTTTTTGGAGCCACGGCGGAAAGAAGGCGATCCATCTGTCCTTTTTCCTTATATATACGGCAAGAAAGCCCCCTGAGGGGCTTCGATCATTCCACTTCCTCCCCAAGGAGATCGTAGACGAGGGCCTGCGTGATCTTCACTTTGACGATCTCGCCTTCGTTATGGTCTTTAGACGTGGAGAAGAGGATGTTGCCATCGATGTCGTCGGGGGCATTCCAGTAGGAACGGAGGAGGTAGGATCCCCCCTGCTTCCCGACCACGATCCCTTCCATGGTCTCGCCGACATGTTCCTTGGCCTTCTTGTAGCTGATCTTGGCCTGAAGTTTCATGAGTTCGTCTTTGCGCCGTTCTTTGACCTTCTCCTCGACTTGGCCGGGGAGAGAATAAGCCGCGGTCCCCTCCTCGCGGGAATAGAGGAAGCAGCCCATCTTGTCGAATTCGACTTCGGAGAGGAAATCCAAGGTCTCCTTCTGGTCTTCTTCGTTCTCCCCGGGGAAACCGGAGATGAGGGTGGTCCTCAAGATCGCGTCGGGGCACATCTTCCTGATTTTCTTGAAGAGGTCGCGGGTCTCTTGGGCGTCGGCGTGCCTCTTCATGAGGGTGAGGAGATGATCGGATGCGCATTGGACGGGGATGTCGAAATAGTGGGCGATGACTTTGCTTTGGGCGATCGTCTCGATGAGCTCGTCTTTGATTTCGCTCGGGTAGAGATAAAGCAGGCGGATCGAATAGAATCCGAGGGATTCAAGGTCTTTGAGCAGACTCACGATGTCTTTGCCCCACTCCGGGTGATCGATGCCGTAGACGGTCGTGTCTTGGGAGATCAAGGAGATTTCCTTAACCCCTTTCTTAGCGAGACCCCTCGCCTCTTCCATGATCTCTTCGTAAGGCCGGGAGACAAACCTCCCGCGGATATGGGGGATGGCGCAGAAAGAGCAGAAATTATCGCATCCGTCGGAGATCCTGAGGTAGGCGGAATAAGAGGATGTGGAAAGGGTCCTCCGGAGGGGATTCATCTTCTCGATGCCGCTTTCGCCCAGGAGTTCCCCAAGTTTTTCGGCGAGCTTCGGGTAATCCTTCAAAGGAACGATGAGGTCGGCTTCGGGGATCTCCTCCTCCAGTTGCTTCGCGTAACGGGTGGCCAGGCAGCCCGTGACCACGAGTTTGGCCCTCTTTTTGTATTGGGCCATGTCGAGGATCGCCTGGATCGATTCACGCTTCGCGGATTCGATGAAGCCGCAGGTGTTGACGAGAATCAGATCGGCGGAAGAGGGGTCACTTGTGAGGTCGAACTTCTCCGGAGGGAACATCGCGAGCATTTCCTCGCTGTCGACTAGGTTTTTCGCACAGCCAAGGCTCACCAGCGCAACGCGCTTCTTCATCGGGGCTTCCTCCCGCTTTTCTCAAGGAGCGAAGAAAGATAAGGCAGCCTTTCCTCAAAAGGAGACAAAGAGGACATCTTCCAGGTCCAGTTCCGATTGTCGACGGTGCCGGGGACATTGGTCCTCGCCTCAGCGTCCAGTTCGAGGATGTCCTGCATCGAAAGAATCGAGAGGGCGGCTTTTTTCTCCAAGGCGTAGGTGATGAGCCTTTCGCAGATGCTCCCTTCCGCGATCCCCTTCCGCTGCAAGGCGTAGACCCAGCGGGCCTGCTCTTCCTCGGGTTGAGAATAGAAGAAAGAAAGGGTCGTGTCATTGTCGTGGGTGCCCAAATACACGACGGAGTTGGGCTCATCCCAATTTCCCTTCCCTTCCAGTTCGAAATCATGGAAGGTGAATTGGATGACGTTCATGCCGGGGAAATGATAATGGTCGCGGAGGGTCAAAACCTCTGGGCGGAGGTCGCCGAGATCCTCGGCGATGATGGGCAGACCGGGTTTGCGGGCGAAGAGTTCATCGAAAAGGGCGTAGCCTGGAGCTTCGATCCATTCCCCTTCCACCGCGGTCGGGCAGGAAGAGGGGATCTTCCAATAGGTGTCGAAGGCCCGGAAATGATCGAGGCGAAGGATGTCGTAGATGTCGGCGTTCCTTAGGATTCGGTCGATGATGAAGGAGAATTTCTCCTTTTGCATGCGGTCCCAGTCGTAGATCGGATTGCCCCAGCGTTGGCCGGTCGCGGAGAAATAATCCGGGGGCACTCCGGCGATGAAGGTCGGGGCTTTCGTCTCCGGATCCAAGAGGAATTCGCCTTGGTTGGCCCAGACGTCGCAGGAATCGATGCCGACGTAGAAAGGGAGATCCCCCACGATCTGAATCCCGAGTTTTTTCGCGTATTCATGGAGCTTGTCCCATTGTTGGTAGAGCTTATATTGGACGTAGAGGCGGAAGGAGGCCTCTTTTTGCTTGGCTTGGCTCAAAGCGGGCCGGGTAAGGATCCAATCTTTCTCGGCTTTCGGCCAATCCATCCAGGCGCATTGGCGTTTCTGATGGAAGGAATCGAAGACGGCATAATCCTTCGCCCAAGGATGGGCCGAAGCGAAGCGATTCAGGCAGTCCGGGTCCTTCCTCATCTCGGCGAAGAAGGCTTTCCGGAGGCAGGCCTGCTTAAAGGGGCGGATCTCCTCATAGGCGATTTTTTCGCCACCAGGTTGGAAGGATGGGGCTTTCTCTTTGAGGAGGCCTTCTTCGTAGAGGGCGTCTAGATCGGCATAGAGCTCATCCATTGCGAAGCTGCTGTAAGGCTGATAGGGGGAATGGCCATAGCCTAGAGGAGTCAAAGGCAAGATCTGCCAGATGGCGAATCCGGCTTCATGAAGATCCTCGAGGAAGCGATAGGCCGAAGGGCCGAAATCGCCGATCCCGAAGCGCCCGGGGAGGCTAGCGACCCCGAGCAGCACGCCTGCTTTACGATTGTTTTCCATTGTTTTGTCCTTTCATTCTTCGTCGATGCGTTTGGCCCCGCCTTCGAGGAAGCAATCCTCGATGACGTTATTCTCCCCGTAGATCGTCCTCATCGAAGAGAGGAAGCCGTCCATTTCCTTGGGGAGGGGGAAGGCGAGGATGCTGCCGGCGAATCCACCGCCCATGATACGGCATTTGCCATCCGGCAGGAATCTTCTTGCGATGTCCACCGCTTCTTGGGGCGAATCCTTGTATTTCCCGGGGACCATCGTGTTGGCCAGCAAAGCGCGGCTGCTTTCCCCGGAGAGTTCAATGGAACGCAGGAAGGTGGCTTCGTCTTGCTCCAATAGCGCCCTCCTCGCATCGAGAACCCGGCGGTTCTCGTCGAAGAAATGGGTGGCGCGCAGTTTCGCGCGCTCGCTCACCCCGACCGTCGGGGTGGCAAGCCGCTGCTGGAATTCCTGGGGATCGACTTCGCGCAGGCATTCTTTGCCGAAGACGTTCTTCGCGACGCTTTTCATGTCAGCGGAGATCGAGGCGTAAAGCGGAGTGAGGCCGGCGTGGCTAGAGGGAGTCAAAATCAAGACGGGCTTGAGGGGGAAGGGGAAGGGAAGAGGCTCGACGATCGGGTCATCGACGTTTTTGAAGTCGACGTAGTTGACTCCGCCGTAAACCGATCCGATCTGATCCAAAAGCCCGCAGGGTTTGCCGAAATAGACGACTTCGGCGTATTGGCAGGCGAAGGCCATTTCCTTTTGGGGGATGTTCCCGCCGTTATAGAGGTCGTTGACGATCTCGGCGATGAGGGATTCGAAGCAGGCCGAGCTGGAAACCCCGGACCCCGAGGGGATGTCGCTATAGCAGGTGGCGAAGAAGCCGCCGATCTTGTAGCCGAGCTTCTTCAAAGCGAAAAGGACGCCTTTGGCGAGGGATAGGGGGCTCCCCTTCTCCTCTTCTTTGACTTCGAGCGCATCGAGATGGATCTCGAAGGGGCGGAAGCCGAAGGAGGCAAGGCGCACCAAGCCAAGGTCGTTGGGGCAGCAGGCGCAGGTGATGCCCAGCGAGCTCCCGCCGACGAGGGCGAGGCCGTGGTTGTGGTCGGTGTGGTTGCCCAGGATCTCAATGCGTCCGTGGGCGAAGTAATGCCTGCGCTTCAGATCGCCGTACTCTTTGTAGAAGATGGCGTCGGTTTCTCCGATTTTTCTCATAAATCCATGCTTTGGAGGAATTTCTCCAATCCTTTCTCCCCTTCGGGGGTGTTTTTGTAGACGGCGACGTTAAAGAGGATGCCGCGGCAGACCTCCGCGTAATAATCTTCCGGGCTCATGCCGCCGCGAAGGGCTTTGATCATGGGCAGGAAGGAGGAGAGCTCGGGGTTTGCCTCGATGATCTCCTCGTCGCTTAAGCCTTGTCGAAGTCCATCTTGGATGAGCTTCTGCTGACGGACCAAGCGGGCGGGGAGGATGAATCTCCCTGCGGCTTCGATGAGGCCGATGCCCTCCTTCTTGATATGGAAAAACTCCGGATGGGCGTGGAAGATTCCTTCGGGGTAAGTCTCGTCGCAGCGGTTGTTGCGGAGGATGAGATAAAGATGATAGGTCCCCTCCTTCTTCTCCGCCAAGGGGGTGATTGTGTTGTGGCGGCCGTTTTCGTCGTGGGCGATGATCTGATTTTCCGGATCCTCATAGCAGCACCAAGCGGCCCGGATCTTCTCGGCGAGGTCAAGGAGCTCTTCTTTGTTTCGGGAGGTCAGGCGAAGAGCGGTGTCGTAGAAATCCATGGTCTCGAGGCGGCAAGAAGGATAATGCTTCAAGGGTATTTCCTGCTTGGGGAGGCTACGGAAGAGGGGCAGGCGATGGAATCCGCCTTGGAAATGCTCGTGGTTGAGGATCGAGCCCCCGACGATCGGGAGATCGCAGTTGCTGCCGATGAAGAAATGGGGAAAGAGATCGACGAAGGATAGGAGCAAGGCGAAGATTCGGCGCGAGATCTCCATCTTCTCGTGTTTGTCGTCGATGAGGATGCAGTGCTGGGCGTAATACTGATAGGGGGAATATTGAAGGTACCATTTCTCCCCTTCTAGGTGCAGCGGGACGATGCGGAGGTTCTCCCTGGGGGCGTGGCCTCCGATGCCGGGGTAGCCGACGTTTTCCTTGCAAAGGGCGCAAAGGGGGTATTTCCTCTCGCCTTTGGGGGCTTGGAGGAGCTTCGCGATGTCTTTGTTGTTCTTCTCGGGCTTGGCGAGGTTGATCGTGATCTCCAAAGACGGGGAAGAGGGGAAAGAGGCGACGTAGGCGACGTTTTTCTGAATCTTAGTAAGGGGGATGTAGTTGTTGGCGATCCCCTGGCGGTAAAGATAATCGGTCGCCAAGGCGGGCGAACGGTCGTAATAGGTGGAGAAGGTCTCGGTGACCCGGCTTGGCAAGGGGGTCAAGATCCCCAAGAGGAAGGCGCATTCATCCTCGATCTCCTCCGGATTCTTGCCTAGGGCCATTAATTCCTGACGAAATTCGCCAAGAAGGGCATCCGGGGTTTTGGGAGTCGAATAAGCGGCTTCGTCGATTTCGCCTTCATACGGGAGGAAGGCGTTATAACGCTGCAGAAGCAGGTTCTCCAAGAAGGCGGCGTCTTCTTTCTCCGTCCCAAGCTTGGCTTGGCCGTAGACCAGGGCTTCTTTGATGACTTTGGATAGGCTCATGGGCGGGCTTCCCTCCTTTCGAAAGCATAGGTGACGGTTCGTTTGAAAGTTTGTTTGGCCGGGCATAAGAAGGGCCGATCCATCCTTGAGACGGGCTCGAAGGTGATGGCGGCCCCCCGGTGATCGGGTTGGCCATCCGTCATGATGGTATCCTTCAGGGGGTAATTGTCCGCGTAGATCTGGAAGCCGGGGGCGGAGGTAACAATCTTCATCTTGAAGAGATTCCCGGTCAAAACGGCTTGATCCTCCCCTTCTTCGACCAAGAAGGCATGATCGTAGCCATACACTGGGGCAAGCGAGGGGGAATTTGCGTCGAGGCCCACCGCTTTCCCTTCCCGGAAATCCAGCGCGGGGGTCGGTTTGGCAAAGCCTTTGGGAAGCAAGGCGGCATCATAGAGCCCGGTGAGGGTCTCTTTGAGTTTCAGGTGCATGGGGTAGACCGAATTCTCGCCGAGGTTCCAATAAAGGTGGGTCGTGAGGTTTATGGGGGCGTCGAGGCTTGGTGTGGCGCCCATCTCGATCTGCAGACGGTGTTCTTTTTTGGACAGCCGGTAGAGGATATAGGCATCTAGATCGGCTGGGTAGTTTTCGCTTCCTTGGAAAGAGGCGAAGAATTTGACGCCCAAGGAATCCTTTTCCTCAAAGGGGAGAAAGGCGAAGGGCTTATAGGCGAAGCAAAGGCTGGCGCTATGGAGGGAATTGCCGTTCTCATTGAGGGGCAAGACCCAGGTTTCTCCGTTCACCTCGATTTTCCCTTTTTCCAGCCTCCCGGCGATCGGGCCCACGAATTTGCCGTGGTAGCCGCTGCTTTTCGCGTATTCGCCATAGTCTTTGGGGGCGTGGGTGACGGAAATGCCCTCGATTTTGAGATCGTAGAGGCCTGCGCCGTATTGGCTGAGGGTCATCTCGTCCCGGAGGTCGTTGCGGAGCGTCAATAAGGCGAAACCGTCCTTTTGGATCGTTTGCTTTGGTTTCATCCTCGCACCTCTTTCAGAATCGCGGCGAGTTCCGCTTGGTTCATTTCCTTCGGCACTGGATAAAGGGGATTGGCTTCCTTATCCGCGTGGAGGGACAAAGAAGGAATGTCTTCCTCCAAGATGATCCCTTTGAATTTCTTGGGGATCCCCATGCTTTCATTCAGCTGCTTCACCCAATCCAAGAAGGCTTGGGCGCGTTCTTTTCGGGAAGGGGAATGGCTGAGGTTCAGGCAATCTGCGGCATAGGCGAGCTTCTTCTCGGCCTTTTTGCCATAGGCTTCCAGCACATGAGGGAGCAATACGGCGTTGGCGTAGCCATGGGGGACGCCGTAATAGCCACCCAAAGCATGGGCGAGCGCGTGGACATAGCCGACGTATCCCCGAGTGAAGCTCACGCCCGCCAAAAAGGAGGCTTTTTGCATCGATTCGGCGGCGATTTGGGATTTGGGGTTCGAATAGAAAGAATAAAGATGGTCCTTGATGAGGCGCATCGCCTCTAGGGCGGTCTTCTTCGTGAGTTTGGTGCGGCTTCCCCCGATGTAGCTTTCGATGGCGTGGGTAAGCGCGTCCATGCCGGTCGAGGCGATGAGGGAGGGCGGAAGGGAGGAGAGGAGCCGGCTATCGAGAACGGCCAAACTTGGGATCAGATGGGGGTCGTTGATGGAGAATTTGTCCTTGGTCTCCGGATTGACGACCACCGAGGCGATCGTGGCTTCCGATCCCGTCCCGGCGGTGGTCGGGATCGCGAGCAGCAAAGGGATTCGGCGATGGACTTTCAGAATCCCCTTGAAGGAGGAGAGCTTCCGTTTGGGGTCGCTCGCCTTGGCCCCGACGGCTTTGGCCGTGTCGATGCAAGAGCCCCCGCCGATGGCAATCAGGCAATCGCACTCTTCCTTTCGGTAGAGGGCGTAGGCTTTCTCGATGCTCGGAAACGGGGGGTTGGGAACCACTTCGTCGAAGAGGGCGAAACTCACCTGATTTTGCTTCAAAGGGTCCAAAAGCAAAGAAATCGAGCCGGATTTGACCAAAAAAGGATCGGCGATCACCAAGGGCTTCTTTTTGCCTTTCTCATGGAGATACTCCGGGATCTTGGCCATGGAATCCTGGCCCTCGAGGGTCTCTGGGATCGGGAAGTTCATAAGGGTTTGGCAAACGAAAAGGGTCTTTTGGTAGACGCGGCAGAAGAAGGTGCGGATGGGATTCATGTCGGTATCTCCTTTCTCATAGCAAGGGGTCGATGACCCGAAGCAGGGACCAGTAGCCACGATTGCGTTTTTTCCAGCGTTCCCACTCGTCCAGATGGACTTCGTGGCAGAGGGCGAAGGTGTCGTCGAAGTCCCTTCGGATGTTCTTTATCGCGGGGGCGTCGATCATGAGCGTCCCGCATTCCAAATGCAGATAAAGGGAACGGTAATCGAGGTTGATGGTGCCGCAGGTGGCGAGGCGATCGTCCACGCAGAAGGTCTTCTCATGGACGAAGCCCGGGGTATATTCATAGATCCGGACGCCGGATCGAAGGAGCTTGCCGTAATAGGAACGGGTCAAGTTGAAGACGGCTTTCTTGTCGGGGATGTGCGGAGTGACGAGCCTCACGTCGATCCCGCCTTTCGCGGCCCGGCACAGGGAGGATTCCGTTTCGGGGTCGAGGATCAAATAGGGCGTGGTGATGTAGCAATAACGCTCCGCGCGGTGGAGAAGGGAGAGATAGACGGATTCCCCCACTTCTTCGTTGTCAAAGGGGAGGTCGCCATAAGGCTGGACGAACCCCCGGGACTCCGGATAGCCGCCGATCTCGTCGATGTAGGTATCCGGGGAATAATAGGCTTTGTCGATCTTTTCCTCTTTGTGGATGGATTTCCAGGTGGAGAGGAAAAGGAGGGTGAAAGAATAGACTCCCTCGCCTTTGAGGAGGATGGCGTTGTCCTTCCAATGGCCGAAGCGCTCGACGGCGTTGATGTATTCGTCGGCGAGGTTGAAGCCGCCGGAGAAGGCCGTGTGCCCGTCGATGACGAGGATTTTGCGGTGGTCGCGGTTGTTCTGACGGATGTCGAGGAAAGGGCGGAAGGGATTGTAGGCGACTGCTTTGATTCCGAGCTTTCGGAGTTTGAAGTCGTATCCGGAGGGCAAGGTCGAAAGGGAGCCGACGTCATCGTAGATAAGCCGTACGTCCACCCCTTCTTTCGCTTTTTGGACGAGGATCTCCAAAATGCTGTCCCAGAATTTGCCGGGGGCGACGATGAAGAATTCGAGGAAGATATAATGCTTGGCTTTCTTGAGTTCCCTCAGGATGGGTTCGAAGGCGAAGTCGACGAGAGGGAAGTATTCGACGGAAGTCCTGGAATGGGCGCCGAGTTTCCCGACTTTGGTCAAAAAATCGGAAACGGGCAGGGCATAGGGGGCGGTCTTCCTCATGCTGGCGTGGGTTCCTAAATCCGTCGGTGTATCCAAGATCGGATAAGCCTCTTTTTGGATCTTTTTCTGATTGCCGCGCGAGTTCGTTTTGTTGGCGAAGAAGACGTAAAGGAGGATGCCGCCGATGGGGAGGGCGAAGACGAAGAACATCCAAGCCACTTTGTAAGCGGGGGCGGAATCGGAGTTGATGATCAAAATGGCGATGATGACATTCGCCACGAAGATGATCGCCAAGAAGAAAAGGATGAAGCTCGAGCTTTGGGCGGGATCGGTGATCAAGCCGAGGAGGACGAACAGTCCAAGGGTCACCAAAAGCAATTGAGCGAATAGGAGCAAACCGCAAAATAGCTTCGGCCAAAAGGAGGGGGTAAATAGTTTCTTCATCGGGCGAGATGTTTCTTTCTGTATTCCAAAACGTCGAGGTATTCGTTGAGGTCCAAGCCGTAAAGACGCAAAAGCCACCGGTAGGCGGAGCGGATCTGTTCAATCGTCGAATCGGCCCGGATGAGCAAGGAGAAGTCGCTTATTTCCCTTCCGGGCAAAGCGGAGCGGAAATAGAAAAGGGAATCGAGGTACAGGGAAGCTTCGGCTTTCTCTTTGTCGGTGAGGGCGACAAGGCGTTTCTTGTATCCGTAAATGGGATAGAAGAGCGAGATTTTCTCTGACAGGGTCCGATCAAGGGGATCAAGATAAAGATCTTTTAGGGTCGGGAAGTCGCTATAGACGAATTGGAAATGGTCCTTCGGGAAGCGGAAGACGGTCAAAGGCTCGCAGAGAAAGCCGTGAAGCACCACTTTCGTGCCGTCATTGACGCGGGCGATTGGCGAAATCGGGGCGAGGATTTTGACCTTGGCTTTGTATTTCTTCCAAAGCGAATCGGAAAGGGCCTCCTTCAGGCAATCCTCATTTTTGGCTCGACCGCCTGGGAAGTGAAATCCGGACAAAGGGAAATCGTCCTTGCCGAGCTGGCGGACAAGCAATAGATGTTTTCCGACGATGACGATCGCGCAGGCGTAATGTTCGATCTTCATTTTAGCCATGGTGAAACCCCCGCTGAAAAAAGCCCCACCATTATAGACGGCGAGGCCTTAAAAAGAAACGTTTCCCCTTCTTAGAAGGGGTTATGGATGTCGTAATGGGTTTTCTTCACCCCATAGGGGCTTCCGTCATGATCGATGGAGCCTTCCCACGAAGAAAGTTTGCGTTGAGTGTCATCAAGCGTGAGATTGGCTTCAATAATGGCTAGCCCTTTTAAGTAATATTCACTAGCCTTTTCCAT
>SFUB01000073.1 GCA_004561785.1 bacterium
GTCGGCTTCGCCTGCTTTGGGCATGCTTAAAACAAGCGCCAAAGTCAGTTTCTCAGACTAAATTCCGGTTGTCCCGCCGCCCAAGCGAATCCTTTATTCTCCGAACAATTTAGCGTGAGCCTCTAAGCCAAACAACGTGATGAACGCTTCCTTCGGCGTATAGCCGTCCAACGAATGCAGCGGCGCCTCGTTCATGGTCTTGGCCACCATGGCGACCTGCTCCTGCGTGTAGCAGTCGACCGTTTTGCCCTTTGGGAAGAACTTCCTGATCTGCTTGTTGATGTTCTCGACCGACGCCTTCTGGTTGCTCTTGTAGGCGTCGCAGAAAAACAGGTTGGTCCTCTGCGCGCCCGTCTCGGCGGAGAACTCGATCCCCTGGATGTCCGAGAAGCTTGGGTCCCTGTCGGTCAGGATCGACGGGAAGATTTCGCGGAACTTCTCATGGCCGAGCGATTTCTCCAGGCCCTCGAACACGCCCACCACCTTGGATGAGTTCCTCTTCTCTATCGCGAACAGGAGAATGAAGTGTATCTGTGGGAGGATTAGGACTAGAATGGATTTGCTGTCGGACTTTATCGAGCCGAGGAAATCCATCTGGACCGTGATTTCGTTGATATGGCTCTTCATGTAGGAAAGATAGTCCAAATAGGTACGATTGCTCCTGTCTATCTTGCTGTCGGAGTAGTCGTACTCTTTTGGTTTCGCCTTCCTCTTTTTGTACGTCACGGCGTACGGCAGATCCATTTTGGATATGGGCACCCTCCTCTCGGATATGTAGCGGTACACGGTCGGCAGCGATATCCCCACCTTGCTCGCCTTCACGGAGGCGTAGACCGACCTTTTGATCGAGAGCCCCTCCTTGATCGCGGAAACCAGGCGGTCGTATTCCTCCTTCGTCAGATTGATGCCCCTCCTTGAGTTGCGGAGCCTCGCCTCGTATTTCCTTTGGGCGAGCATGGGATCGTATTTCAGCTGCAGGAAGCAACAGTCCGTGTACTTGTGCTTGCAGGCGCCGCATACATAAGGCCACCTGTCGAGCTTTTTGCATAGGACCTTGCTCTGCCCCTTGGAAGCGTCCTTGGAAACGATTCGGTTCCTCTTGATTTCCTTGGCGATCGTCGTCGGGTCGCATCCAACCGCCTCGGCTATCTCACAGCATTTATTTCCGTGGGCGAGCATCGAGTTGATTCTCTTCCTGTCTGCTTCTTTCAAATGCGGCATATTAAACCTCCTTTTGTTTGGACAGCAGGACATGAAAATTATACTGTTCTCAGACTAAAAGCAGGATTTTGAGGAAAAACGGAACTTAGTTTAAGAATTCACAAAAAGCCAAAAAGCGTTTTTTCCCTCTTGCAACGAAACGAGGCGCTTTCTATAATAGCGAAGCCCTGAGGGCAATGCAGGTGTAGTTCAATGGTAGAACACGACCTTGCCAAGGTCGATACGCGGGTCCGATTCCCGTCACTTGCTCCAGAAGGAAAGATTCCCGGCTCCGGCCGGGTTTTTCTTTATCTTTCTTCCGCAAACGGCGATAATGGGCCAATGATTGAATTGCATTGCCATTTGGACGGTTCTTTGAGCAAAGAGGACGTGGTTTATCTTTGCCGGTTGAACCACAAAGAAGTCGACATCGACAAGGTAAAGCTATCCGCGGATAAATCCGTCAGGGATCTCACCGATTACATCGCCTGCTTCGAATTCCCGATTTCCCTGCTTCAGACCTACGAAAGCATCGTCTACGCGACTTATTCTTTGTATAAGAGGCTCTCCAAACAAGGCATTCTCTACGCTGAGGTGCGTTTTGCCCCTCAGCAATCTCTCCGCCAGGGGCTCAGCCAAGAGCAGGTCGTCCAAGCTTCGATCAAGGGTCTTGAAATGGCCAAGCAAGAAACCGGGATCGCAGGCCAATTGATCCTTTGCTTGATGCGCGGGGTCAATACCCACGAAGCGAATTTCGAGACGGTGGACGTCGCGGAGAAATATCTTGGCATGGGCGTCTGCGCCCTAGATTTGGCTGGGGCCGAGATTCCTTTCCCCACCTCCGATTACGCGAAAGAGTTCTCTTTGGCCAGAAACAAAGGCATCCCTTTTACGATCCACGCCGGGGAAGCCGTGGGCCCCCAATCGGTCTGGGAGGCGGTCCGCTTCGGGGCGGTCCGGATCGGGCATGGCATCCACGCGATGGAAGATCCCCAATTGATGGCCTTCATCCAAAGCGCCCGCATCGGGCTAGAGGTCTGCCCCACTTCCGAAGTGGACACCCACTGCATCCCCTCCTATGAGGCCTGCCCGATTCCGGAATTCTTCCAAAGGGATTTGCTTTTCTGTTTGGGCGCCGACGATATGACGATTTCCTCGATAACCCTGCCCGAGGAATTCAAAAAAGCCTCGAAAGCTTTCGGCATCGATGCTGATAAAAAGAAAAAACTCCTCCTCAACGCCGTGGAGATGGCGTTCCTAGACGGGGAGAGGAAGGATTTTCTAAGGGAAAAGGTGCTCAAGAAGTTTCAAGATCCGGACGACGAATTCTGATCGTCGCCCTTTTCTTTTCCTTCTCTTTTTTTGTCTTCTTCGACCTTCTCGGACAGTTTTTTCTTGATCTCGGCGACGTCGTCGCGGAGCTGCTTCAATTCTTCTTCGCTGAAGCTTTGTGACCCTTCCGCCATCTTCAAAGAAGATTCGGCCTCGGAAAGGACGTAAGCCATGAAGGAGGCGTTCTCTCCTTTGGCGTATTCGTCCAAGCCATAGAAGTAATAAGGAAGGAAGAAAGACAATGGAAGCAAACTGCCCAAAAAGCCGAAGGCAATCGCGTAGGTCGCATTCCCGGTGAAGCGATAGCCGAGCCAGGCGCCCAAGGCATATCCTAGGATGTAAAGCAAGATGGCCGGCCAGACGCAAGGATAATAGAAGGAATAGAATTTGCGTCGGCTTTGCCGGAAGAAGCCCGCGAACTGGGCATTCGCGAAGCGGGCGGGCGCGCCCGCCATCGCGGAACGAACATAGAGGTTATAAGCGTTCCTTGCGATCTCATGGATGAACCAATAGCCCGCGATTCCAAAGCCGCAAAGAAGAACGATGGAGGAGAAATCCCGCAAAACCGAGGAATTTTCATAAGCCTGCAAAACCTGCTCCAACGTAGTGCCTTCCTGATAGATTAAAGTCGCAAATTTCGTGACTTGATTAAGGAATTCCTCCGAGGCGGCCAAGAAGATGTAATAGCTCGAAAAGCCGATCACCAAGAACGCCAGCAGGAAGACTAAGAAGGAACGGAGCAATGAAAGCCAAAAACGGTATACTCCGAAATAGAAGGAATAATAAAGGCGAAAGCCGCGGAAGGCCTGAGCGTTGGAAAGACCCTCGTCCTTGTTATTGCGGAGGATCATCAATTGGCAGGAAAGCAATGCCGGAAGGCCGATGAGCAAGATGCCGATCAAGGCGAAATCCACCCCGAGGAAGCCAAGGCAAAGCGAGCCCCCCGCAAGCAAGAAGAAAGTGAATGCTAAAACCAAGGAATCCCCAAGGGATCCTTTGTAACGGGCGAGTGCTTTTTCGATGATGGAGTTAGTTTTCTTTTCCATGGAGGTTCAAATCGGCGATGTCCCTGGCGGCGACATCGATGGCGCGAGGGTCCATCGGTTCAACGGGGAGGGCCTCCTTCTCGGCGATGAAGGAAGGAAGGTTTTTCAAGGAGACGACGAAGTTGTTCGAAGACGTCACTTCGTAGTTGGACAAAAAACATTCGTTGTTGACCAAGACGACCGAAATGAAGAGTTTGCGGCTGAGGCCCGACATCAAAGACATTCTCTGAACGCGGATCTCGTTCATTCGCAGGGGATTTGGGATCAAATACCCGTCTTTGTACTTCCTCGAGTAATAAATCCAATTGGGATCGTTCTCTTTTGCGCGGATGGTCCCTTCGTAATAACGATCGCGGATGCAATAGATGAATTTCTCGCCGATCAGGATATGGTCGATGTGGAATTCCTCTTCCTCGGCCGTTTTGTTCGCGAAGGAATTGATCAAATAGAAATCATTGTCCAGCGCGATCTTGTAGATTTTTTTGTAATACATCTGAATCGTGCGCCTTTTGCAAAGCGAGCGCTTCACGACGGGGGCGAAGAGGAGGTAAGCGAAAAGGGCGCTCGTCAAAACGGCGGCTACGATGAAGATGCAAAGCTCAACCGCGTAGACCATTTCAGAAGCGATCAGCGACGCCGATGGCAGTTTCGATCATATCCAAAAGGTTCTTTTGCCTCTCTTCGGAAGTCATTGCCTCCGAGCCAAGGAAGGAATCGGAAACGGTAAGGATGGTCAAAGCTTTCTTGTGATATTTGGCGGCGATGCAATAAAGGGCATAGCTTTCCATCTCGACGCCGAGGACGCCGAGTTCAGCCCACTTCTTCCATTCGTCCGGACTCTTGCAATAGAAGTGATCGGCCGCGAGCACGTTTCCGACATGGATTTTCTTGCCGAGCTTCTTGCCTTCATCATAGGCGGAGAGGAGCAAGGAGAAATCGGCGATGGCGCTATAAACTCCGCCATGGAGGTCATACTCCCCCATCCAGTTCGAATCGGTGCAGCTGCCTTGGGCGAGGATGATGTCGCCGACGGCGCATTCTTTTTGATAGGTCCCGCAGGTGCCGATGCGGATGATGGCCTCCACTCCGTATTGGGAGAAGAGCTCGTTGGCGTAGATGCCAAGGCTAGGCATGCCCATGCCAGAAGCCATGACGGAAACCAAGGTTCCGTTTTTGGTCTTTCCGGTATAGCCAAAGACATTGCGAACGCTCGTGACGAGTTTGGCGTCAACGAGGAAATTGTCAGCGATGAATTTGGCGCGGAGAGGGTCTCCGGGCATCAAAACGAGTTTCGCGAAATCGCCGGGTTGCGCGGAAATGTGGGGTGTTGGCATATCATGGAATCCTCCTGTTATCAATCTTGGGTTTCTTTTTTAGGCTCAACGAGGGCCATATAGTCTTCGAAGACGGTCAGGAACTCATCGGGTCCGACGGTGCGGAGCTCGCCTTCGTAAGCGATGGAGATGCGGCCGGTCTCCTCGGAGACGACCACGGTGACGGCATCGGTGGTTTCGCTGATGCCGATGGCGGCGCGGTGGCGGGAGCCAAATTTCCCAGTCAACGGTCGGGTGGTCGGGGTGTAATAAACGCTGGCGGCCACAATCATGTCGTTTCGGATGATGACGGCCCCGTCATGGAGGCGGGTGCCGGGGTAGAAAATGGTCTGAAGCAACTCGGCGGAGACGGGGGCGTCGATCCGAGTGCCGGATTTCATGACCTCATCCAAAGAATCTTTTTTCTCAAAGCTGATGATGGCCCCCACTTTCTGCTTGCTCATCGTGATGACGGCCGATTGGACTTTGCGGTAGACGGCGTCGCGATCGAACAGAGATTCGGGATCGACCTTCCGGCGGCGGAAGAGCTGGATCCTTTGGGCTTTCCCAACCATGTTGTTGGAAATGTAATCGCGGTTCTCGTTCGGATTGGCCAGGAACAAGACGATCGTCTCCACCCCGATCGCGGAGAAGCAAACGAGGGCGGGCACGATAAGGCCAAAGCCCCAAAAAAGTATGCCGAGGGCTTCGCTCACGTAGAGCATCACCTTGGAAACGACTCTGCGAAAAAGGAACCAAAAGAAGGCGTCGACGACGACAAACAAAACGAGGAGAAATATCAAAGAGAGGTAATTGGCGGGCTGGTCGAGCTCAAAGAAGGGTGTGTTCATGTTTTTTTCCGGTAGGAAAACCCGGACGCCACAAGTATAGCAATTTGCTTTTGGTTAAGGAAAGTTCAAACAAGTAGGATCCCTCTTTTTTTACGCCGTTTTGCAAAAAACAAAACGTTTCGCTAAGCGCCGGGGGGCAAAAGGAAGAGACGG
>SFUB01000074.1 GCA_004561785.1 bacterium
CCTTCTTCATTATTTTCTCCCTGGTCGGAACTTCGAAAAACAAATTGAAAATCTCCATATTTCCCTTGAAAACGAATGCACGTGGTGCCTGGATGGAGAAAGCAAAACCATGGATTCCGAAGTTTGCATCTCCGTGGAGCCCAACGGAATTCGCGTCCTCTGCGATAAAAAATGAAATATGGATGGACTTTTGCGGAGTTATTCCCTTCCCTTTCCCAGGGAACTGCACTAAAATCAACTTAAATATCCAATGAAAAGGAGAAAATTATGAAAAAGACGGTTCGTGGGCTGACGATCGCGGCCATCGTGCTGATGCTCGTCGGCGTCGTGATGTTCGGCTTCACCCCCAAGCTGATGGCGCTATCCGGGGTTGATGTCCCTTTCCACAGCATGGACATCCTGAAGGCCTTCCCTTCGAAGTTCATGTCCTTGTTCAATCCCCCGCTGGGACTGGCATCGTGGATCGTGTTCGCCTTAGCCGGATTTGTGCTCATCCTATTCATCGTCCACATCATCGTTATCTGCGTGAATAAGCGCCCCAGCGGCCTTGTCATCGCCTTCTTCTTCCTTCTTGCCGGGCTTGGCTTCTCTTGCCTCTCGGTGTTCGTCTTCCTCCCGGACTATCTGCCTGCTTTCAAAGGCGTGAATTTCCAGGGAACCATCCCCTTCCTCAGCTTCCTGCTTGGCTGCTATCGCAACGAAGGGATCAACTTCCCGATTTATTGGTTGATCATCGTCCTTGCCGAAGTCGGCGTCACCGCCCTCGGTTTCCTCTTCTTTGTCATCGCCGATATCGCCGACATGGTTTATTTGGCCCAGTCCCCGAAAGCCGTTAAGAGAGATTACGCCAAAGACGCCGCCAAAGCCGATGACGTCGTGATCGTCCGCGACGATACCGCCTCCGGCCCGGCTCCGACCCCCGAGGAAATCCGCAACATCATGCACGCCGAGATGAACCAAGCCTCGGCCAAGCCCGCCGCCGCCGAAGCCGAATATCGCGGCAAGGCAAGCGCCAATGCCGAGCCCGCCTCGGTCATTCCTCCTTCTTCCACCGCGATCTCCGGACCCTTGCTCGTCCAATATATCAATACCTATTCCCCTGCGAAGAACGAAGAGCCTTCCGGCAAACGCTCCTCCTCCGTCCCCCTCTCTGAGATTCAAGAGAACGTCACCGGCGAGAAATCCCTCAAAGCCGAGGATATCCGCAAAATCGTGAAGGAAGAACTCGACTCCCAGAAAAAGGAATCCTCCTCCCAGCCGCTCATCGTGACCGTCCCCGCCCCCGCGAAGGACGCAGAAAAGAAGGAAGAGACGAAAGCCCTCTCCGCCGAAGACATCCGCTCCATCATCGGGGAGGAGCTGAAAGCCCACCTCGCTTCCGAGAAGCCTGAAGAGCCAAAGGAAGAACCCGTTATCGTCGAGCCCATTCCGGAACCCAAACTCTCCGCCGAGGACATCCGCTCCATTATCCGCGAAGAATTAGCTGCCGAGAAAGAGGCCGCGGAAAAGAAAGAAGCCGAGGCCAAAGCCGCCAAAGAGGCCCAAGAGGCCCGTGAGCGGGAAATCGAAGAAGCCAAAGCTCAGGCCGCCGCTCAAGCTCTTGCCGAAGCCAAGCGCAAAGAAGAGGAGGAAAAGGCCCGTCAGGAAGCCGAAGCCCGCGCCGAAGAGGCGAGGCGCAACGCTTTGACCCCGGAGCAGATCCGCCAAATCATCGCGGAGGAATTCGCCAGGATTGAAGAGGCAAAAGAAGCCAAAGAGGCGAAACCCGAGCAACCCGCCGCCCTCACTGCCGAAGATATCCGCCAGATCATTGCCGATGAGCTGAAATCCAAGCAGCCTGAGGCCAAGAACCCGACCGCCCCGGTGACCATCATCGTCCGCGAGCCCCTCGAGAGGAAAGAGGAACCCAAGGAAGTTGTTGCCCCAATCAAGGAAGAACCCGCCCCGGCCATCGAGGAAAAGAAGCCCGAGCCCGTGGCTGAGGAAAAGAAGCCCGAGCCCGAGCCGGTCCCCGAGGCGAAGGAAGAACCGAAGGCTGAAGAGCCCGTCGTGGAAGAAGCCCCCGAAGAGCCGGAAGAAGAGCCTGTGCAATCTGAGGAGCCGCGGAAACGCGTGGTTGGCCAGATCAACCCGAACCTCCCGCCCCACGAGAAAATCATCCGCATCCCCTTCCAAACCCGAATGCTCGATGCCGACGAAGAGCTGAAGTCCCATTACAACGAATTAAAGAGTGAGGCCATGTCCTATGGGGTCAAGAGCCGCGTCTCCAATTCCGGCGATACCTTCCGCCTTCACAAAGTGACCTTCTTCAAGATCACGATCGCCGGCAAGGGCCTCAAGCTCTACTTTGCCCTCGATCCGAAGGATTACGCCAATACTACCCTCCCGATCCAGGATGCCGGCCACAAAGGCTCTTACAAGGACATCCCGCTCGTGTTCAAGGTCAAGAGCG
Organism: bacterium; assembly: GCA_004561785.1. Taxonomy (GTDB): domain Bacteria; phylum Bacillota_I; class Bacilli_A; order RFN20; family CAG-826; genus Alloenteromonas. The sequence goes on from SFUB01000074.1 coordinate 2,453, forward strand.
ATCTCTCATTCCGCCGCGCGAAGCAACTGATCGCCGACGTCATGGGCAAGAACGGTCTGACCCAAGGTCAAGTCGAAGCTAAGGATTGGGTCGCCGAAATCAAAAACGAACCCGCCTCCGACGACGAAGACTGATTCTCTTCTGGAAGCCCACCCGCAGCGGTGGGCTTTTTCTCTGCCTTTGCACGCCTTTAAGGACAGCCGCTGCATTTAGACATAATTTATACATTGACAAAGGCTATGGAGGCCCCGTTTCCTTGAAGAACGCCCCTTTTATGTTAGAATCTACCCCGACACGAAAGGAAGTGATGCTCCGCCTTATGGATCCTCTTGATTGGGTCTACCTCGCGCTGCTGATATTGGCCTTCATCCTCAGCGCCTTCTGCTCCGCCACCGAGACGGCGTTCGCCTGCTTGAATAAATACCGTTTCAAAGTGCAGGCGGATGAGGGCAACAAAACCGCCAAGCTCATCGTTTGGCTCTATGACCACTTTGATTCCACCTTGATCACGGTCGTGATCGGGAACAATATTGCCTCCATCGGACTCTCCGTTATTTCGACCACCCTCTGCCTCAAATGGATGGGGGGATTCGTGGACGGGAACCTATTGTCTTTGCTCGTCTCCCTCGTGATGGGCTTTTTATGCTTCCTTTTCGGTGACACCTTGCCTAAATACGTCGGCAAAGGCGCACCGAACGCCGTCGTGAAGATCACGGTCTATCCGCTGACATTTTTCTACGGCCTTTTTTATCCCCTGGGCTTGGTTTTCCGGGGAATCACGTGGCTCGTCAAGAAACTATTTCGCGCGAAACCCACCCCTTCGGTCACCGAGGCGGACTTCGCCTCTGCGGTCGAAGAAGCGGAGGACCAAGGCGAACTTGAGAGCAACGAATCCGACATCATCCAGGCCACTTTGGATTTCGACGATACTTCCGTCCGCGAGGTTTTGACCCCAAAGTCGCGCATGGTCATGATCGACTTGAAGGGAATCACCAATGAGAAGCTGATCGAGATTATCAAGCAGACCCGTTTCTCGCGCCTTCCTTGCTATGTTGGCAATAAAAATCAGATCGTCGGCGTTTTGGTCGTCAAATCCTTCCTGACCGCCTATTTCAAGAACCCGAAGGTAAATTGCCTCTCAATGCTGCAGAAGCCGTATTTCGTTTCCCCAAGCGTCAAATTGGATGATTTGGTCGCCGGGTTCCGTGACCGGAAAACGCAGATTGCGATCGTCAAAAAAGACAATGACGTTTTGGGCATGGTCACCATGGAAGATTGCTTGGAAGAGCTGGTGGGTAAGATTGCCGAGCCCACGAAGGAGTCTGTATGAACTGGACTCTGGTGATTATTTACTCCGTCGTCATCGCCGCCTTGATGGTCTTCAGCGCTTGCTTTTCCTCCATCGACATGGCTTATTCCTCCGTTTCCCTCCCTTTGCTCAAAGAGAATTCAAAAAAGAACAAGAAAGCCGCAAAAGCCTATCGCTTCGCCTTGAATTACGAAGAGACTATCGTCATTCCCCTCTTTGGGAACAACATCGTGAATATCCTCGCTTCCTCCGTCGGCACGTTGCTCGGCTTGGCGGTTTTGCCCCAGGACCCCGAACTCGCCACCCTTTTGGTGACTGTTGGGATGCTGATCTTGACTCTAATCGTCGGCGAGATCATCCCCAAGGCCCTCGGAAAGAGCTATTCCTATTCGATCGCCCTTGCCTCCTCTTACGTTTTGGTCGCCCTTCGTTATGCCTTCTACCCCATCATTCTTCTGTCGAAATCTTTGGGGCGTTTGCTGACCAAGCCTTTGCTGAACAACGAGAGCATTAACGGGGAAGACGCGGTGAGCGACGAAGAGCTGCAGGAGATGGTCAAGGCCATTCAGCAGGAGGGGATCATCGACTCCAATTCCCAAGAACTCCTGTCGAACTCGATCGAGTTTGTGGATACGAGCGCTTATGAGATCATGACCCCGCGGATGAAGATCGAAGGCGTGCCTTTCGATGAGAACCTCAATTTCTTCGTGAAGCAAGAGGGCGCCTTCCGCCATTCAAGGATCCCCGTCTACAAACATGACTTCGACCATATCCTCGGCTACATCCCCGTGAAATCGCTTCTTAGGGCCATGCTTTACGACGACGATCTCTCGGTAGATGAACTTATGTGCCCGGTTTTGAACGTGCCCCGGACCATGGAGATTTCCTCCACCCTCTCTTTGATGAAGAAAACCCACATACACCTCGCGATCGTGAAAGACGAATACGGGGGAACGGAGGGTCTTTTGACCATGGAAGATATCCTCGAAGAACTCGTCGGCGAGATCTACGACGAAGGCGATGTGGTGCAGCTTGACATCCAAAAGACGGCGAAGCGCAACGTCTATCTCGTTCGAGGCGGCATGGACATCGAGGAATTCTTCAAGAAGTTCCATCTTTCCAAAGAAGATTTGGATGAGGATTATGAGACCGTCTCCGGCTGGATCAACGACCAACTTGGCGCCTTCGGGAAAGAAGGGGACCATTTCGAATTCGGCCCATTGTCGGTCAAAGTCAAAAAAGCCTCCCCCTACACGGTTTTGCAGGCGGAGGTCACTTATCATCCGAGAAGGAAGCTCAGCTGAGCTTTTTGAGCTCGGCTTGGTACAAGGCGTAGATTTGCTTGGCAATCACTTCGATTGGGCGATCGTCGGTATCGATGATGAAATCGGCTTCATGAACGTTTTTGGGCGAGAAGGCGATCTCGTCGTTTTCTAGGCGCGAGGCGATGGCTTCCGGCTTATCGCCGCGGCTTTCCATCCTCGCTCGTCGGGTTTCGGCGTCCGCGCGGAGCAAGAAGGATACGACCCTTTTATTTTGAAGTGCCTTGAAGGCTTCCAGCCCGTGGGGATCGACGACGACGCAGCGGTCATCCTCCACCTGGTCTTTTGAGCATCCATAATAATGCCCATTGTAATAGGTGGTCTCCACAAAGCTATAACGGGATTTCATCTGAAGGAAAATGGGCTCGGGGACGAAGAAATAGTCCACGCCATTCTTTTCGCCATCCCTAGCTTCCCTAGAGGTGTGGGTGATCGCCTTCTTGATGCCGAAATGGGAGGCGAGATATTTCGCGACTTCCGTCTTTCCCGAAGCGGAAGCGCCAACAAGGATAATCATCGGGTTGATTA
>SFUB01000075.1 GCA_004561785.1 bacterium
CACCTTCATCGTCTCCGCCCTCTCCCCAAAAGGAAAGAAAAGATACATCATCCAACGGATCAACGCTTCGGTGTTCCCTCGCATCGATCAGGTGATGGAGAACATCGAATTGGTTCTTTCTTTCCTGGCTGAGAAAGTGAAGCAACGGGGAGGGGACGTCGAAAAGGAAAAGCTGACCCTCATTCAAACTAAGGAAGGCCGACCGTATTTCGAAGACGTGGATGGTTGTTATTTCCGGGCCTACGCCTATCTAGAAGGGAGCAAAGCCTATAATTCCTGCGGCCCCGAGATTCTTGGGAAATCCGGATTCGCCTTCGGCCAATTTCAAGCCGACCTCTCTAGTTTCCCCGCGGAAAAGCTCCATGAGGTCCTCCCCCATTTCCATGACACCCCGAAACGCTACGCCGACTTGCTAAAAGCCATCGAAGGGGCGTCAAAAGAAAGGCGCGAAGAAGCCGCGGAGGAAATCGTTTGGGCGAAGGAAAACGCCCCTATCGCCCATTTCCTGACGGGAAGGGGGTTGCCTCTGCGGGTGACCCACAATGATACCAAACTCAACAACGTCCTCTTTTATGAGGATGGGAAATCCTGCGTCATCGATTTGGACACCATCATGCCTGGATATTCCCTTTACGACTTCGGCGACTCCATCCGTTTCGGAGCCAATGAGGCCGCGGAGGACGAAAAAGACCTAAGCAAGGTGAAGCTAAGCCTGGAATGTTTTGAAGCCTATACAAGAGGGTATCTAGAAGGAGCGAAAGGAAAACTCACCCCGGAGGAAATCGCTTTGTTCCCCGAAGCGGGCATGACGCTTACCTACGAATGCGGAATCCGCTTCCTGACAGACTTTTTGCAAGGCGACGTCTATTTCAAAACCGCCTATCCGATGCATAACCTCGTCCGTGCCAAAGGCCAATTCGCCTTGGTTGAAGACATGAAGAAAAAGCTCCCCGAGATGAGGAGCATCGTGGCGAAATATCGCTAGCCGGGGAACGGCTTTTCATTTCCGGTAAGCCACCTGGCCGTTCACCACGGTCATCAAGACGCGGAAGGAGGAATCCAAGACGGCGAAGCTCGCCTTCTTGCCCAAAGCAATGGACCCGTAGTCTTTCTCTAAGCCCAAATTCCTCGCGGGATTGAGGCTCACGAGGTTGATGAGGTCGCTATAGGAATAGCCTAGCTTCGAAGCGATGGGAGCGACGTTGCGGAGCCCTTGATCCAATTTGAGGATCGAAGCCGCGATCGTCCCGTCTTTGAGCCTTGCCACGCCTCCGGAGACGAAGACTTCCTGAGAGCCCAGATGGGCCTTCTCTCCTTCCTTAAGGTATTTGGCCTCGCAGGAATCGGAAATCATGATGACGTCCTCTTTCTTTTTGGATTTGAACATCAACCCAAGGGCGTCAGGGCAAACGTGGTAGGTGTCGCAGATGATTTCGGTACGGACCCCGTCTTGATAAAGGCCCTCGCCCGTGATGCCAGGTTCCCGGTGATGGAAGCCGCGTTGGGCGTTGAAAAGATGGGTCACGCAGCGAAGCCCCTTCGCGATCCCTTCTTTGAAACGGACGGAGGTGCAGTCGCTATGACCTAGGGAGGGGGTGATATTGTGCTCCAAACAGTAATCCAAGAATTTGGATCCCTCGTCATTTTCATAAGCAAAGGTGATCAAGCGAACGGAATCTCCGGAGGCTTCGACGAAGCGGGAAAGTAAATCCACGTCTGGTTTGCGGATGAACCGGGCGTCTTGGGCTCCTTTGTGGATTTCGGAAATGAAGGGCCCTTCTAGATGCATGCCGAGGATTTCGGCTCCAGCATGGGATTCCGAACGGTATTCCTTTACGGCCTCACAGGATTTCAGGATTTTCTCTTCGGACTCGGTCATCGTCGTGGCCAAAAAGCCCGTGACCCCTTCCTGCACCAAAGCGGAAGCCATGGTTTGCAAAGAGGAGATCTTCCCATCCATGACATCCCTTCCGTTCGCCCCATGGATGTGCTCATCCAAAAAACCGGGGCATACGTATACCTGTTCTCCGTCGAAAAGAGCCTCTTCAGGCTCATCGAAAGAAAGGATGCGATCCCCTTCGAAGGAGAGGCAGCCTTTCCTCACCCCGTCTTGGAGGACGAGGTTCACGTTGCGAAAACCCTTTTTCATAGGCCCCATTATGATACTAACGGGCGAAGCAAAGCAAATTTCCGATCGCGGTGGCTTCGGAAGGGCCGCGCTTCACGGGGAGGCCCGTGATTTGCTCGGTCAAAGAATTGAGGATCTCGGCATTGACCCCGCCTCCGAAGACACGAATCCCGACGATCTTTTCGCCGGTCAGACGCTCCATGTTCTCAAGGGCGGTTTTATAGCCGAGGGCCAAGGAATGATAGACGGAGTAGAAGAGTTCGCCGCGGGTGGAGGGAAGAGAGTTCCCTTTCTCAACAAGCAAGGACTCCACGCATTCCTTCATCGAAGAAGGATTGCTGAGCCTTCCATCGGTGACGTCGAAGACGCCTTGATAGGACGAAGAGGCCGCGGCGGAAGAGGTAATCTCGCCGAAGGAGGCGATCTGAAGCTCGTCTTTGAGACGGTTGATGATCCACATCCCCATGATGTTCTGCAGGAAGCGAACCTCGCCAGGGCGGCTGAGTTCATTCGTGAATCCGGCTTTGTAGGCCTTTTCGGTGATGATTGGGTTCGCCAAAAGGCAGCCTAGGAGGCTCCAGGTTCCGCTGGAAAGAAGAGCTTCCCCCTTTTCCGCGCCGGAAGCAAAGAACGCAGCGGCCGTATCATGTTCCAACGTGGCGTAAACCTCGCAGTCAAAGCCGACTTCTTTTTGAATCGAGGGAAGCAGTTTCCCAAGGCAATCCCCGGCCACGACCATCGGGGCAAGCAAGGATTCCTCGATCCCCAAAGCGGAGAAGACCTCTTGGCAGGGCTTGCGGGTCCTGGCGTCGAGGAGGGCGCTCGTGGAAAGGGAGGAAAGTTCGTTTTGCTTCTTGCCGGTAAGCAAATAGCAAAGATAGCTCGGGAGCATCATGAGGGTCTTCGCCCGATGGAGCTTCCCGGAGGCTTTGTCGCAATAAAGCTGATAGGCGGAGTCGAAATTCTGCGGATAGACCCCGGTGGATAGAAACAGTCCTTCGGGGGTCATGAATTCTTTTTGGGCTTGGAAGGTCCTGACGTCGCGATAAGAGGTGACCAAGCCGATCCGCTCATCCTTCTCGTCGAGCAAAGCATAGTCCACCCCGAAGCAATCGATCCCCATCGAAGAGGGGATCTTGCCCGCTTCTTTGGCTTTCTTCATGCCGGTCAGGATCTCGGAGAAAAGCCCATCCACGTCCCAATGGCAATGGCCATCCCCTTCTTGCACGAGCGGGGTTTTGAAACGGTGGATTTCCTCAAGCTTCAAATCCCTGCCCTCATAATGGGCAAGGATGTGGCGGGCGCTGGTGGCGCCGATATCGACGGCAAGGAAGTATTTCACTTCAGATAGCCTGCCTTCGGAGTGATATGGAAGCCTTCCGCGATTTCCTTCAGGTTCTCGTCGGTGATGACCTGCTTCTTCTCAAAGGGAAGGGCCATGAGGTACAGCATGCAGGCCTTCTCGACGGTCTCGATGAGCCCGAAAGCTTCGTCAAGGTCGTCCCCGGCGCCATAGATGCCGTGGAGGGTCCAAATGACGCAGCGATATTCTTTCATCTTTTCGGCGGTGTCGACGCCGATTTTATTGGTTCCGCAGAGTTCCCAAGGCAACACGCCGATGCCTTCGGGGAAGACGATGACCTCTTCGGTCATGGTCCTCCAAAGGTCCTTGGTGAAGCTCTCCTCATCCAAATCGTGGATGGAGGAGTAGGTGAGGATGTTCTGCGGGTGGCAGTGCATGATGACGTGGTTCTTGGGGTTGACCTTCAAACGGGTCGCGTGGCACATCATGTGCGCGAAGATTTCGCTGGTGAACTTGCCCCCGGTGGAGAAGCCCCAGAGCAATTCCGCGGTCTTCCGGTCTTCCTTGATGCGGATGACGCCGGTGTTCTCCTCGGGGTGCTTCTTGGTGTTGCGGAAATAGCGGCCGGTCCCCGTGATGGCGAACACTTTGCCGACGAGGATGGGATCGACTTCGAGCGGGAGAGGGATCTCGCGGATCACGTTCTTGCCCCCGCAAAGATATTCGTCGACGTCGGGCTGATCGAGGAGGACGGAGATGTTTCCACCATTCCTTTCGTCCCAGCCAAGGCGGTACATGTTATCGATGATCTCCAGGTAATCCTGGAACGTGCGGCAATCCAAAATGGTTTTGTTCATTGTTTTTTTACCTCTTTAAAAGAACGTTCTTCTCATATTCCTCGACCTGGCCATACCACTTGCCGTCCACCGGGACGTTGTTGCGGGCGCAGTATTCGGCGAACACTTCGCCGAAGGGGAGGGTCTTGATGTCTTCGGAAAGCTCAAGGAGCCTGGTGTGGTCATGCTCGTTTTGGGCCTTCTTAAGCAAATCCCACGGAGTGAGAAGGGCGTTGAGCAAGGCTTTCTCGGCGTTTCTGGCGCCGATGACGAGGGCGGCGACGCGGTTGATGGAGGCGTCGAAGAAGTCCAAACCGATGTCGGTGCGATCAAGGGCGTCGTTCCTGACGAGCTCGTCGAAGATGGCTTTGAGGTCGTCGTTGAAGCGGATCACGTGGTCGGAATCCCAACGGACGGGCCTCGACAAATGGAGGGCGATGCGGGGAAGGAAGCATAGCAGCGAAGAGATCTTGTCCGCGACGTTTTCCGTCGGATGGTAGTGTCCCATGTCGAGGAGCGCGGGGATCTGATGGGCGACGGCGTAAGAAATGTAGAACTCATTGGACCCAACCGTATAGGATTCGAGGCCGATGCCGAAGACTTTGCTTTCCACGGCGACGTCCACGAGGTTCTTGTCATAGGGGGCCGCGAGGATCTGATCAAGGGAGTCTTTGAGCCTCTGCCTGGGGCCGAGCCTGTCGGCGGGGTCTTCCTTCATGCCGTCCGGGATCCAGATGTTGCAAAGGCAGCGCTGGCCGGTGGCTTTGGCGAAGGCCTCGGAAACCTTGATAGAGTTGATGCAGTGCTCAATCCAATATTGGCGGGTGGCTTCGTCATCGGAAGAGAGGGAGCAACCGTCGAACATATGGGAAGAGGAGAACATCGTCGGGTTGAAGTCCAAACCAAGGTCATGTTTCTTCGCGAAATCGATCCAACGGGCGAAATTCTCGAGAGGGCCTTTTCGAGGTCCTGGGTCAATTCTTCGTAATTACGGGCCTTGCCGGGATAGTTGCCAGTGGCCTGAATCCCGCCGGTAAGGTCGCCGGCGTTCTCAAAGCCGGAAACGTCATCAAGCTGCCAGCACTGCAAAGAGATCGGGGTTTCGACGGCTTTCATAAGCGCTGCCTCAACATCGACTCCATACGCGGCATATGCTTGTTTCGCTTTTTCAAATTCAGTCATTCAAGACTCCTTCTTTTGAACTCATTTTAGCCGAAACGACCCCCTTTAAGAGGAAACATGCGCGCATTTGCGCATAAGTTGCAACGTGCGCACCCCATTGCTAAAAAGATAGGCGTTCCCATAGTCTCAAGTGGAAAAAACATCGATGGCACCGATGCTCATCGTTTTGAAAAACGCTAAAAGAAGCGGAGGAAACAAGAAATCGAGTTGCGAAAGAAATC
>SFUB01000076.1 GCA_004561785.1 bacterium
CATTGCTCTACCGCGTTCCCGTCGTGGGGCAGCAAACCTTGGGCAATTATCTGGCGGACCTCCTCGTCTCCACTTCCCAAGAGCAAGACATCTCCACGGCGACATTGCTCATCAGCGCCATCTTCGGAGGCGCGTTGATCGGAAGCGGGGTCGCCTTGACCTATTTGGGCGATGGATCCAGTGGGGGATTCGACGTCGTCTGCGTCATCATCGCGCGCCATACCCCGATCAAAGAAGCGACCACCTCCTTCATTATCGACGGGAGCTTGGTCCTTATCGGCATCTTCTTCACGAAGAATCTTTCCTTGGGGTTGCTTGGTATTTTGGCCGCCTTCTGCTGCGCCATCGCCATCCAATTGATTTATTCGAAGACAAGCAGCTACGTCATCGCTGAAATCATCTCGGAAAAATCGGAGGAGATCACCGATTACGTCATCAATAAAATGGAGCGCACCACCACGGTCATCGAGGGGGTCGGGGCCTATACGGGGGAATCCCGCAAGGTCCTTCGCGTCGCTTTCGCGAGCCGAGAACTCCATGATTTCCGGGAATTCATCGGCAAAGTCGACCCCCGCGCTTTCGTCACCTTCACCAACGCTTCGATGATCAACGGGGAGGGTTTTGACCCGCTAGTTCGGAGCAAAAAAGGAAACAAGAATTCGAAATGAACGAATCCAAGCCGTTTGAACTCGTCAGTCCGTTCTCGCCAACGGGGGATCAGCCCGCGGCGATTTCCGCCACTTTGGCTCGTATTGCCGCAGGGAAGAAATGGACGGTGATCCAAGGGGCGACGGGAACGGGAAAAACCTTCACGGACGCCAACATCGTCGCCGCGCTCAACCGCCCCACGATCGTGATGGTCCACAACAAAACCTTGGCCGCTCAGCTTTACGGGGAATTCAAAGAACTCTTCCCCAACAACCGAGTGGAATATTTCATCTCGAACTTCGACTTTTACCAACCGGAAGCCTACCTCCCGAAATCGGATACCTACATCGACAAAAACGCGGTCATGAACGAAGAAATCGATATGATGAGGACCTCCGCGATGAACTCCGTTCTCTCCCGAAGCGACACGATCGTCGTGGCTTCCGTAGCTGCGATTTACGGTTTGAGCGATCCGGCGGAATACCAAGGGCTTATTTTCGAAATACGCCAAGGCGAAGAGCTCAATCGAAAAGGTCTTTATAAGCAATTGATTGAGGCTCAGTACACTCGCAACAACCTGGAGCTCAAGCCGGGCACTTTCCGCGTCCATGGGGATGTCATCGATATTGCGCCAGCCACCCACGATTATTACATCCGCATTGATTGTTTTGGGGATGAAGTCGAATCCATCTCCCAAGTCGATTCAATCACCGGCGAAGTGCAAAAGACTTTCGCAACCTATCCGATTTTCCCCGCCTACGACCATGCTTCCACCCGGAAGCGCATTGAGCAGGCCTGCAAGACGATTGAGGCAGAACTCACGGAGAGGCTGGCCTATTTTCGGAAAGAAGGAAAACTGCTGGAGGCCGAGCGTCTTGAAATGAGGACGCGTCAGGACATGGAAAGCATGCTTGAATTTGGCCGCTGCCCCGGAATCGAGAATTACTCAAGGCACATCGATGGACGCAAGGAAGGGCAAAGACCTTATACGTTGATCGATTATATGCCTAAGAACTTCTTGCTCTTGATCGATGAATCCCACGTTACGTTCCCTCAGATTCGCGGAATGTACAACGGAGACAGATCCAGGAAAATGACTCTCGTGGATTATGGATTCCGTCTTCCGAGCGCCCTTGATAATCGACCCCTCAATTTCCAAGAATTCGAATCTTTGATGCCATCGACCGTCGTTTGCACTTCCGCGACCCCCGGGGATTATGAACTTGGGAAATGCGGAGGCGAAGTCGTGGAGCAGGTCATTCGACCAACGGGTCTTTTGGATCCGGAGATTTCGGTCCGTCCCACGATGGGTCAGATCGACGACATTCTTTTCGAAATCAAAGACAGGATTGCCAAAAACGAGAGGGTGATGATTGTCACCCTCACCATTAAGATGGCGGAGGACCTGACGGCGTTTTTGAAAGATAGGGGGATCAAAGTCACCTACCTGCACAACGAAACAAAGACTTTAGAGCGAACCGAGATTATCTATCAACTTCGTAAAGGAAAATACGATGTGCTTGTGGGCATCAACCTTCTTCGCGAAGGACTCGACATTCCGGAGGTATCGCTTATTGCCATTTTGGATGCCGATAAAGAGGGCTTCCTTCGTTCTACCCGTTCTTTAATTCAGATTATCGGCCGCGCGGCAAGAAACGCGCATGGACAGGTGGTTATGTATGCGGATTCCTACAGCGATTCCATGAAGGAAGCGATTGAGGAAACCAATCGCAGACGTTCGATCCAAAAGGCCTATAACGAAGAATACGGAATCATCCCAACGACGATTATCAAGCCGATCACGCCCCCTCTCCATAATGCCGGAGACGAAACGGACGTCCTCAAAAAGTCCGATGCCAAGATGTCCAGGAAAGAACTTGAGAAGCGGATTTCCGAGATTGAGAAGCAGATGAAAGCCGCGGCGAAGGCTTATGACTTCGAGAGGGCGGCCGAACTTAGGGATATCCTTTTTGAAGCCCGCGCGGAGCTTGAAAAATGAACATCAAATCTTTTGACGCTTACCTTTTCGATTTTGATGGAACCCTATTCGATACAAGGGAATCTTTGCTACCAGTTTGGAAATACGGTTTCGAAAAAGTCGGAATTTGCGGGGTTTCGGAAGAGCTTTGCGAGGAATTCATGCATTTTCCTTTGTCATATGCCGCCGAGAAAATGGGCGTAAAAGACGTATCGGCTTTCTTTGACGCCATCTGCGAGGCTCTGAATTTCCCGGAGAATATCGCCCTGATGAAGTTGTTCCCGGATACGATCGCCGTGGTTTCTACTTTATTCAACCGTGGGAAGCCTCTTGGCATTGTAAGCAGCAATACGTCTTCGCACATTCAGAAGGCCTTAGCCTCAAAAGGGGTGGAATCCTATTTCTCCGTTTTGTCTTGTTCGGATCAATATTCAATGCCCAAGCCCAATGCCGAACCGTGCCTTTTCGCCTTGAGGAAAATGAACCTTATTCCTTCGAAATCCATTTGCTACGTAGGCGATTCTTTGCAGGATGTCGCCTGCGGGGAGGCTGCCGGACTTACGGGAATTCTCTTGGACCGGAACGCTCAGCACCCCGATTTCAATGGAAAGAGAATCGCCTCACTTTATGAACTTGTTTTCTAGTTGTAACCTTTTTCGGAAAAGTCTATCCTTTATTAGCCCATCAGAAAGGAGCTTTTTATGAAATGGTATGACATCATCTTCGTCATCGTGTCCTTGATCGTCATCGTTTTGGCGCTGCTCCAGGGTGGAAAATCCGAGGGCGCTTCCGGCGCGATCACCGGCGGTGGCCTCAACGTATTCGCGAAAACGAAGGAACGCGGCTCGGAAAAGGTCATCACGTATTTGACCTTTGGGTTCGCGATCGTCTTCCTCTTCATCGCTTTGCTTATCTCGGTAACCACCAAGGCTCCTACCACGGATACCGATAGCTCCAGCGCCGCCATCGAGGCAGCCGCTGCTCTACTGAATTTCTAATTCAGAATCGGCCCCTCGGAAACGAGGGGCTTTTTCTATCCCCAAGTTTTTGGTTCGGTGCTATCCTTTTCCCTATGGAAATCACCGAATTCGTGAAGCTTCGGAAAGAAGCTTTGGCTCAGGAAATCAAAGCCATGGAGCGCCCGCCGCATCTCATGATCATTTTGGCGAACGACGATCCCGCTTCCGCCGCCTATGACCGTGGAAAAATGAAAGACGGGGCTGAAATCGGAGCAAAAGTAGATATGACGAAGTTCTCTCCGGATGTCTCGGAAGAGGAACTCTTGGGCACGATTGAACGTTATAACGAGGATCCCTCCATCGATGGGATCATCGTGCAGCTTCCTTTGCCAAAACATATCTCTGAAGACAAAGTGAAGCAGGCTGTGTTGCCAAGCAAAGACGTGGATGGTTTCCATCCCCTTTCGGCTTTCCATCCTTGCACGCCTTATGGGATCATCCTTTACCTTGAGCATGAGGATTTCTCCTTCCGCGGGAAAAACGCGGTGGTCTTGGGCAGAAGCAACATCGTGGGGAAGCCCATGGCCCAGATGCTTCTTAAGAAAGATTGCAACGTGACGGTGCTTCACAGCAAAACCAGCGAAATGGACAAAGCCTTCTATCTCGCTCATGCCGATCTCATCGTCGTCGCGATTGGGAGGCAGGGTTTCTTGGATAATCGTTTCTCCTACAAAAAGGATGCCGTGGTCGTCGACGTCGGCATTAACCGCGGCGAGGATATGAAACTCCACGGGGATGCCATCCCAAACCTTCCCGTTGCCATGCAAACCCCTGTTCCAAAAGGGGTGGGGCTATTGACCAGGCTGGCCTTGATGGAAAACCTCGTACAGGCTTGCCAAAACAAAAAATAACGTGGATTTGCCACGTTATTTTTTATCTTCATTCGTTTTTTGTTCGATTTGTTCAACCGGTTTTTGTTCGATTTCCTCAACCTTGGCCTCCAAAACCTCCGGATTTGGCTCAGGGCTCGGCGCAGGCTCCTGCGTGTCTTCTTGTTTGGACTTGGACTCTTTCTTTTTATCCTTGGCTTTTACGGGTTTCGTCTCTTTGCCTTTTTCTTTGTCCTTGCGAATTGAGATGAGGGTGAGAACCATCTGAACGATGGCCACGATGGACAAGACGATTCCCGTCAGAACCAAGGCGATGCGGTTTTTGCTGTCTCCGTCCACGTTGTAAGCGGCGATGAGAAAAATTCCAACTCCGACCAAGATGGCTCCGAATATGATCTCAAGAATCGGCATGAAGAGCTTATCGTTCGCTTTTTTGGCGATCGCCAAGACGGAGAAAATGAGGAACAGGAGGCCGATTACGATCATGCCGATGGCCATGAAATAAACCATCGTCTCAACGAATATCTCATGAAGAACCACCATGACGACGACGCCTAAGGTGATTTCGAATCCACCCACGAGCATGATGGACTCTTCCG
>SFUB01000077.1 GCA_004561785.1 bacterium
ATCAAGAAACCGTTTTCTTACTCCGCCTTATCCCAATGCTCCTAAAATGGTGGCGAAAGGAGCTTTCCATGAAAAAAGTTCTTTACCTGATTCTTGAAAACGGAAATGAGGCAATCTCCGTTTTCGATTCCATCCGCCAAGCCGGCTATAACGGCACCCTGATGAGGACCGCTTCCCTTCGCCACGCCCTCGATGACGATCAGCCTGAGGATACCCATTTCTTCTCGCTAACCCAATACGAGCATTTCCACGACCACGGAGAGGCCATGTTCGCCCTCTTCGTTGTGGATGAAGAAAAGCTAGAAGGGCTCAAGGCAATGATTCGGGTGAAGACCGATAATTTCGAAAAGCTGGCTGGGGGCATGTTCTCCCGATCTCTGGAGGACTACGAAGGTTCGTTCTGATCCGCTATGGCTATCGATTTCTTTTCTATTACGCTCTATGTAGCGTGCTTGGTTTTCATGGGGCTTCTCTCCACTCGCCTCATGAAAATCTTTCATCTGCCCAACGTCACCGGATACATCATCGCCGGCATTTTGATGGGCCCATTCGTCTTCGGCTTGGCCTTCGTTGATTGGAGCCAGGTCCATGAATTTGCCGACATCGCAAATCCATCCCTGAACCCCATCTACGTTTATATCCACGGCCAAAATGGGGGGCCGGATTATCTCAGTTGGGTTTCCGATATCGCCCTGGGCTTCATCGCCTTCTCAATCGGGTCTTCTTTCAAATTGAGCGCCATCCGCTCCGTGGGAAAGCGGGTTCTTTGGATCACCGTCTTAGAATCCGGACTGGCCTCAATCTGCGTCATCCTCGGATTGCTTTGCCTCCATTTTATCTTCCCTGACCAAGTGGATATGCCGCTGGTCTTGACCTTAGGCGCCATCGCCGCGGCCACCGCTCCTGCCGCCACGCTCATGGTTGTGAAACAATACAAAGCCAAAGGCCCCGTGGTCAGCACCTTGTTGCCGGTCGTCGCCTTGGACGATGCCACGGCGCTTATCTTCTTCGCCATCCTTTTCCAGATAGCGAAAACGATCGCGACCGGAGGGGGCTTCGATCTTTACGAGATGCTCGCGAAACCCTTCATCGAAATCATCATGTCCTTGGGGATTGGGGCGGTCTTCGGCTTCATCATTTCCCTCGCCAGCCGCTTCTTCAAATCCAGGGCGAATCGGCTTGGCTGGGCCGTCTTCGCGATCTTCGCAAGCGTCGGTCTTTATAAGCTCTTCCATCTTCCCCAAGTGGGCGGATTCGAATTGTCTTCCCTGCTCATGTGCATGATGGCAGGGGCGATCTACTGCAACGTCGGCAAGGACTCGATCAAACTCTTCGAATTCCTGGATCGTTTCACCTCCCCGATCTACATGCTCTTCTTCATGATTTCCGGCGCTTCTTTGGATCTCACCGTCTTCAGCAAAGGATACATCGTCCTCCTCATCGCCGCCGTCTATCTCCTAACCCGCGTGATTGGCAAATGGATTGGCGCCTTCGCAGGAGCCGAAATCACCCACGCCGAACCCACGGTCAAGAAATACCTTGGCTTTACCTTGGTCCCTCAGGCGGGCGTCGCGATTGGCTTGGCCACCAGCGCCTCCACCTTGTTCGGCGAAAGCGGCAATCCGGAAATCCATGCCATCGGCGCCACGATCGTCGCGGTCGTCTTAACAAGCACCCTCGTCTACGAGTTGACCGGCCCATTCATCACCAAAATCGCTCTTACCAAGGCTGGGGAAATTCCTTTGGAACCCTCAAAACCCAGTCCGAATGCGAGCCACTGAACATGAAAAGTCCTGCCCAAGCATCATCGGGCAGGACTTTTTTGCAGACTCTTCATTCGCCTTCTTTTTCCGAGGCCACAGAATCTAATCCAACGGTGTCCGTGATCGGCAGCGAGAAGAGGATACCATTGCCCTTGGAGGCAAGCCCCGCTTCTTCATAGACCGTTTTCATGATCCGCTCTCTGTCGGAAGCGTCCACAACCATATAGACCATGTCTTTTTCCGGGGTCAAGGTGATCCCGTAAAAAGAAGCCATATCGGGATCGGCGGTGCCGCGGGCGCTGCTGACGGTGCCGCCCCTAGCGCCGGCCTTCCTGGCCGCGTTCATAACGAGGTCGGAAAACCCGTGATTGACTATGGCGAGGATCAGGCTCTTCTTGTTCTCGGGCAAGGGTTTCTTATTTTCTTCCATGTTTGGTTTCCTCCATGCGGATGTCTTTATTTTGATCGGCCAAGAAGCGATAAGCGGCAATGCCTTGGACAGCGTCGATGGGGCAGGCGAAGGCCACGCCTTTGGCGGCCTTTGAGACCGCGAAGCGTTTCTGGGCGATCTCCTTAAGGGAGGGGATGAGCTCACTTCGGCAGACGGTTATGACGATGTCTTTCTTGGTCTCCATCTCGCCAAGGATCGCCAGAATCTCTTCCGGCGGCATGGAATGGGCGTACAAGGTCAGCGACATCGAGGCCCCCGCTTCTTGATAAGCGTTCTCGTAATAACGGGATTGATTCCTTTCCACGATGGTGAAGAAAAGGGAAAGGGGATAGATCGGCTCCCTTTGCTCAAAAGGAACCTGAGGCCGAGATGCCTTCGAAGTTTTCTCGGCCTTAATGCGGTGAAGCATGCTCATAGGCTCTCCCCTCCTTCCACGGGCAGGTGGATCATCTGATTGTCATCCTCTTCCAAGGCTTTCCGCAGCGCCTTGCGGTTCTGATGCTCGGTTTTCAAAACGGAGAACAAGCCAAGGGACTCTATCGCGATGATTGGCATCATCGACATGATGCCCACCACGCCGAAGCCATAGGCCATGATGTCCGAGCCGGTGTTGAAGGTCTCCTTGGTATAGGCAATGAACATGGGGAGGAAGAAGCAAGAGGCCATGGCCCCCGTCGCGACCCCAGCGGCATCGATGGCGATGCCCACATAAATCCCCGGGACGAGGTAAGAAAGAACCAGGGCGAGCAAGAACAAAGGAACGGCGAAATACAAATAAGGAATCTGGAATTTGACGCGAAGAATATTGAGCACGATGGCAATGCCGATCGCGAAGCAAAGGAAAACGTAGATCATGGCCTCGGAGATGACGCCATGGCTGACTTCGGCGACGTTGTCGGCAAGAATCCGGACCGAAGGCTCGGCCAGCATCGCCACAGCCCCAAATAGAAAGCCGATGAACAAGAAGAGGACGAACCGATCCGGCGAAGCGAAATACTGCCCGTATTGGGTGGCCACAGGGATGAAGCCGGATTCCGCGCCCATCAGGAATAAAATAAGGCCGACGAAGGTATAGGCGAGGCCGATGAGGATCGAGAAGACCTCTCTTTTGGGGAGCTTCAAGAAAAGGTTGAAGACCAAGAAAAAGACCACGATGGGCGTCATGGAAATGGCCACGTCCTGCAAGGCGGAGAGGAAATGGTCCAAATAGAAGGGGCCGATTCCAGCAAAGCCATCGATGCTCGCAAAGAAATCCTTGGTTCCCAGAATATCTTTGATGGCATCGATGCCTCCGGTGTTCCTAAGGATGATCGAGAAGACCATGACGGCCAAGACGGTGCCCAAGGAGCAAAGGCCCGAGTAGCCAAAGGAATCGCTGCCGGAATTATCGCCCAAGGTCCTAGCCACCGAAACTCCGATGGCGATGAAGAAGGGGACCGTGACGACCCCGGTCGTGACGCCCCCAGCATCGAAAACGATGGAGAAGAAATCTTTATCGGCGAACAAAGCCAAGGTAAACGCGAACAAGTAACCAATGGAAAGCCAGTATTTCAACGGTTTATTGAAAAGAACCCGGAGCAAGGCGACGAGCATAAACACTCCCACCCCAACCGCGGCGATGACAATGAGAGACCAATCCGGGCCGTTTGGGGAGATGCGGGATGCCAGAACAGAGAGGTCCGGTTCCGCGATCGTGGCTAAAAAACCCATCAAAAAGCCGATAAAAAGAAGCCAACCAATCGTCTTCTTTTTGGTCAAAGTCGTCCCCACGATATCGCCGATTTTGGCCAAGGACTTCTCGACGCCGAAATTGAAGAAGGCGGTCCCCACGATCAAAGGGATTGCGGATATGAGCAAAGAGGTGAGGATGGGGCCGAATTTGGATCCGTCCATCTCCAGGCGCATGTCCGGAACGCACAAAGGGACGAGGACCATGACGGCGATGACGGGCAATATCGCGAAGATGGCCTCCTTGAATTTAGGCCAGACGCCATGGAAGATTTGCGAGCAGAGTTTTTTGGACATGTGGGCAATCCCCCTTTGCGGTTAAGTGTACCATCGAAAGAACGGGGCAAGCCATAAAAGATAAGGGATTTCCCCCAAAGAAAACTAGTCGTCAAATCCCTTTTTGGGACAATCACTTGCCTTTGTCTTGTTTTCGGATGCCGAGCAAGATTCCGAAAGCGGCGAAGAAAAGCGTGGCATCCGTCTTGAAGGAAACCGTTCGAGCGTATTCGCTGTCGTAGAAAGCCTTCTCTTTGGGGTCGTGGGAACGATGCATCTTGACGATGGCGAGGGAGCAAAGGCCCGGCTTGACGACGAAGGCCGTAGGATTGAATTCGTGGCGGGCGTTATAGAGTTTAAGCTCGTGCTCCTTGTCTTGCTGAGGACGCGGACCGATGAAGCTCATCTGCCCGATGAAGATATTGAAAAGCTGAGGCAATTCATCCAAAGAGGTCTTTCTTAAGAAATGCCCCCATTTTGTGATTAGGTGCTCCTGTTCCCCGGGCGCCATATCCGCAGGGGCGATGGACGGGGCATCCGCCCTCATCGAGCGGAACTTGAGCATCGTGAAAGGCTTTTCGTCTTTGCCAAGGCGAACTTGCTTATATAAAGCGGGCCCTTTGGAAGTGCACCGAGTGACGACGGCTATAACCGCCATCGGCAGCCCAAACAAAAGTATGCCGACGAAGGATCCGCCCAAATCGATTAGGCGTTTAAAAGCAAGATAGACCTTCTGGCCTTTGGAAAAAGAGAACGGGCCGGCATTGCCAATATCTTTTTCCGTTTTATCCGTAATCATCATAAAAGCTATAAAATTATATCCTTCCTAACTGAGCATTGAGCGGAACATTG
>SFUB01000009.1 GCA_004561785.1 bacterium
TTGCCTTATATGTTCATTCCGGCGAGGAGCGTCCGTATCAGGCAAGAATCAGCATTCCCGAAAGGAAAGAGGGGATGAAAACGAGCAAGGAAAAAGCCGTCTATATCCGAAGAGGTTCCTCCACCGTCGTCGCGTCCCGAGAGGAAATCCGGGAACTGTATGATCTGGCCAGCCGCACCTCCTTTGACGAAAGAGACAACCCTTATGGTGAGATTGCCGACATCAGCCGCGAAAAGATGATCGGGCATCTTCAAAGAACCCATAGTACGCTTTATTCCCTGTCTGCATCCATGACCACACAGGAGATTGCCAAGGCGATGCGCTTTGTTGGTGGAGTGAAGGACAATCCGATGCCGAAAAACGTCGGTCTATTGATGTTTTCCGACAAAACCGCAGAATTCTTCCCCTATGCTTACATCGAACTGATTGACTTGCCGGATGCGACGGGAAAAGGAATGAAGGAGAAAACATTCAAGGGCTCCATCCAGACGCAATTGGAAGAGGCACTGGATTACATCCAGTCCAACTGGCTGGAAAGCAAGCTGTTCAAAGCGGAAGGGAAGAAGCAGTCAGGACATCCGCGGGAAAAGATATCTTCAGTATGAAGATAAGTATTATCTGACGGATCATGCTTTCCGAAAAGCAAGATTAGGAACGAGATACCTCGATCAAGGAAGAGTGTTGGAAAATGCTGTTGCCATCGAACTTTCCCGACGCGGCTATGAAGTTTACGTCGGAGTTCTTTATGAAAGTGAAATCGATTTTGTGGCCGTAAGGGATGGTCGTAAAACCTATATTCAGGTATCTAACGATATTTCTGATTCCCATACCAGAGAAAGAGAGCTCTCCCCATTGCTGAAAATCAAGGACGGATATCCTAGAATTCTTATCGCCAGGACGTATCAACCCGAAGCGGATTACGAAGGAATTCGGATCATTGACGCTGCTGAGTGGTTCTCTAATCCCCAACAGTGATGATTTATTAAATTTGGGGAATTGCGCTGTAGATAAAAAACCCCAGCCGTGGCCGGGAGTATCTTTGCTTGATGGTGCCCAGGGCCGGAATCGAACCGGCACGAGATTGCTCTCACGAGATTTTGAATCCTTTCGTTTCGTGACAACAGGGTATCGCGTAGCGGAATGGAAGCGAAGAAACACTCGATGGCATCTGCCTTTTCGGGCTTCCGCCGGGCCGGGCCCGGCCCAAACGGGAAACGGCGATAAGTCCGAGAACCTGCAATAGGCGGGTCTTTTCGGCGCGCCCGGAAACGCGCGTCTGGGCCGACATTCCAAAGCTAAATTCCGCTTTTGGGCCACCTTAAGCCGAATTTAGTCCGAGAAAATGTATTCCGCGGCTTCAAACGGACTTAACTATTGGAATTGGCGGCCTCCGTTTCCTTTCTGGCTTCCACCGCCTCTTCCAGAGTCATCAACCTTCCGAGCTCATGCTTCTTCTTGTCTGTTTCCATGGTTTTGCCAACGGG
The DNA here is from genome assembly GCA_004561785.1 of bacterium. Classification (GTDB taxonomy): domain Bacteria; phylum Bacillota_I; class Bacilli_A; order RFN20; family CAG-826; genus Alloenteromonas. The sequence goes on from SFUB01000009.1 coordinate 1,485, forward strand.
CACGTCGAGATGAGCAACAACATAAGCGAGAGGGCGATCAAGCCCTTCGCCATCGGCAGGAAGAACTTCCTCTTCGCGTTCTCGAGGGATGGGGCCGAGTCCTCCGCGGCCTACTTCACGCCGCAGCAGACCGCGAGGGCCAACGGCCTCGATCCGGAGAGGCACGTCGCCAAGCGCCTCGAGCTCTGCGCGGGCAGGGACCCAAAGGCGACTATTTGCCTTGGGGGCTTTGCAAGAGATGCGACCTGAAATAGGGGGCGCTTTCGGCTGGATTCAGGTTCGAACGCCGATTTAAATACGCTTACATTTTTCTAGGAGGCTTGCGGAACCAAAAAACCTCCTAGCTTAGAAGCCAAGAGGTTGGATTTTCGATGGTGCCCGAAGCCGGACTCGAACCGGCACGTCCTCATCAGACATTGGATTTTGAGTCCAACGCGTCTACCGATTCCACCATTCGGGCGTGGTGCTTCTGTTGGGTCTAACAAAAGCGAGTTGCATTATACAAGGGAGATACGCCTCTTTTCAATACCGAAACCCCGGCTGGATAACTTAACATTTTGCATTTTGTTAACCAAGTTCTATACTTCGCCTTATGAAGAAGACGAGCATCTACGACATCGCCAAAAAGGTCGGGGTTTCGGCAGCGACAGTCTCCTACGTATTGAACGGCAAAAACAAGAAGGTCTCTTCCGAAACAAGAAAGAAGGTTTATTTGGCCATGGACGAGCTCGGATATACGCGTGACCACGCGGCCGTCTCCCTATCCACCGGAAAATCGCATCTAATCGGGCTGACCCTTCCTTATTCTTCCCCTTCCATCGCGTTTTTGTATAACCCTTTCTACGCGGAATTCCTCGGCTTTTTTGAAGAAACCCTAAAACCGAAAGGCTATGACGTCATCATCGGATCGACCAACGACGAGGAGGATTTCGAACGTTGGTACAAATCCAGGGCCCTCGACGCGGTCATGGTCTTGGGCAGTCTCGGGCAGAAAGCCGAAAACGCCTTGCTTCGCATCAACGCCCGCGTCGTTTTAGCCGACGTCTATGAGGAATATAACGCCCCGTTCACCAACATCCGCTTCAACGACGAGAAAGCCGAATACCTCGCCACGTCCCACCTGATTTCCCTAGGCCATAAGAAAATCGGGTATTTGGGCGGCCCCGACAGTTCCATCGTCAATCACAAAAGGTTCTGCGGTTACGAGCAGGCTCTCTTGGAATATGACTACCCCATCCCCCACGACTGTCTCTTCCATTCCAGCACGACCCTAGAAGGCGGATACCAAATGGGCGACGCGATCGTTAAGAAACTGGGGGACATGACGGCGATCGTCGTCGACGCCGACATCGTCGCGATCGGGCTGATCCGAAGGCTTTTGGAGTTGGGCGTCAAACTGCCCGAGAATCTATCCATCGTCGGCTTCGACGACATCCAACCCGCGCAATACATCTACCCTCCCTTGACCACGGTCCGGCAGGACATCAAAGAGAAGGCGACCTTAGCCGCCAACGCAATTCTGGAAGCCATCTCCGCGCCCCCAAAGGCGAAGAAATCCTACGTTCTGGAGCCAACTTTGACCCTGCGTTCGAGCACCGAAAAAGCAAAAGATTAGAAAGCCCTTACAAAAAGAACGAAGTTAACAAGAACGGCAATATCCCCTTCGGGGATATTTTTAAAGATTTTAGTTAACCGGTTAACGTTTCTCTTTTCTTTTGTCTTCCGCCGCTCAATAATAAGCCTAGAGAGGTGTAGAATATGAGTCATCCTGCCGCTTTGAAAACCGCGAAAAAAGTAAGCGCTTTCGCCTTGGTCCTAATGTCTTTGGCCTTGTCTGCCTGCGGACCGAGCGAACCCTCTTCTTCCTCTTCCGAAGGAGGGAACTCTTCTCAAGGGACGAACGAATACTACAATCCCGACAACTTCGTCACACCCGCGAACGAAGTTACCACAACCAAGCTCGTGACCTACGACGGACCGAACCTGATGGAATCCTCCAAAAAGGTTTCCGTCAAAGCCAACGGGCAGCAGCTCTTCGTCTACGAAACCCTTGTGAACCACGCGCGTGAATTCACTTGGGCCGCGCCAACCACCTACACCCAAGCCGTCCTCTTCGATTTCGAGGGCAAAGTGCACCTCGACATCACCATCACCGACCAGACCATCGAATCCGCCGTTTTGCGTCCTTTGGTCTACGGCATCACCCCATCCTTCACCTCAAATACCATTTCCTTTGATTTGACCGCCTCCGGGAACTACGTCGTCGAATACAACAACGACCCCACCACGGCCATTCAGATCTTCGCGAACCCGATTGAAGAAGACCCCATCACCGAAGAAGAAGCCGCGAAGGACCCCAACACCATCTACGTCGGTCCCGGCATCTATGACGCGGGGGCCTTCCCAATCAAAAGCAACACGACCATCTACCTCGCCGGCGGAGCCTACGTTTACGGCCAGTTCTCCGCGGAGGGAGTCGATAACGTCACCATCAAAGGGCGCGGCATCGTCTCCGGCTCCATCTACACGCGCAAGAGCTCAGCCGACTACACGATCCCCGTCGTCATGAGGAGAGTGACCAATCTCACGATCCAAGACGTCGCTTTCTTCGATCCGGCCGGCTGGACCCTCCACCTCTGGAAATGCGAAGACGTGAAAATCAAGAACGTTAAGATCATTACCGCCAGGAGCAACGGCGACGGCATCTCGGTCCAATCCTGCAAGAACGTCGAAGTTTCCGGCGGCTACGTCCGCACCTGGGACGACGCCCTCGTCGTCAAAAACTCCGACATGGGGATCACCAGCAACGTAAACATCCATGACGTCGTGGTCTGGAGCGATCTGGCCCAAGCCATGGAAGTCGGCTACGAAACCTATGGTCCCACCATGGACGGCATCACCTTCCAAGACATCACGGTCGTCCACGCGATGCACAAAGCCGTCATCTCCCTCCACAACTGCGACCAAGCCAAAATCACCAACGTAACCTATAAGAATATCACCGTCGAGGATTGTCAGACCTTAGGCGACAACCGCGAGGACAGGGAAAACGACTTCCTCATCGACTTCACCATCGCCTACAACGAAGAATGGACCAAATCAGGCGAGAAGCGCGGAAGCGTTGACGGGATCAACATCGAAAACGTCAAAGTCTACGACAAGGCTCCTTCCGTCGTGGCGAGGATGCGCGGCGAAGAAGCCGATTCCTCCATCAAGAACGTCTCGATCAGGGGGCTTGAGATCGGAGGCAAGCAAATCGAAAATGCCGAACAACTCGGACTGACGACCAACGAATTCGTATCCGGCCCCACCTTTGCCAAAGAAAGCAGGGTCCTTGGGGCCAATATCCATCTGCCCTACCTGCTTCATCTCGCCGACCAGAACGTCGCCCACGAAGCCAAACCGAACATCGAACAAGGCGGATTGATCGTCCCGGAGTTCGCCCGTTATGCCGGCGACGCCCCCTTCATCGGGGTGAAGTCATCCAATGAGGGCGCTTCCTCCTCCAGCCACGGCGCCGGAACCAAAGCCACCACTCCCGCCGACGACGGAAGCGGGCCCTTCCTCGGCGAAGGCTCCAGCGCCGCAAACGCCTTCGATGGCAATCCGGAAACCTTCTATGAGACCGGGGCCTGGAAGAACGAAGACAACGAATTCGGCGCCTTGACCCTCGACTTCCAGCAGAACACCAACGTCGGGGTCGTCCGGGTCTACGGCGATCCAAGCAACGAGTATTCGCTCGTCTATTCCATCCAAGTCTGGGCCCGCAAGAAGAAAAGCGACGGGACGATGAACCCCAACTACACGCGCCTAGTCACCACCAAGGAATACGAGATGACCCCGGCCAACGGGAACCTCATCGACATCAACCTGCCGACCGCTGAATTCGCCGGCATCCAGCTCCGCTTCGTTCGCGGAAGTTCCCTGCGTTCTCCTTCTTCTTATAAAGTCAGCGAAGTGGAGTTCTATCCGCCTTCCTTGACCTACATGAAGTCGATCGTCGATTCCACCGAGCACAACGACGTCTACGTGGTCGGCAACCTCGTGGACGGGGATCCCACCGGGACTTCCTATTACGAATCCAAATCCCTGCCGGCCCACATCGTGATCGACCTCGGGGATGTCTACACCCTCTCCAAGTTGGTCTTGTCCCTGCCCCCGATCCTCACTTGGTCCGCCCGCACGCAGAACATCGAGATCTCCGTTTCCGCCGAGAACGTCGCCTACAGCGACAAAACCTCCTTCGCGGTGGCAAAGGCGGCCGAGGATTGCACCTTCGATCCGCAACAGGGCAACCGGGTGATCCTGGACATGGGCTCAAGCCGTTGCCGATTCCTAAAAGTGGTTATTAACTCCAACGACGCTGCGGGAGGATATGGCGGACAACTATCCGAAATCAGCGCTTACGGAGTCAAATAATACGATTCGAAAGCTTTCAGAAAGGACAAAGAAATGAAAAGCAAAAAGTTCGTTTGGGCCATGCTTCCGCTGAGCGCAGCCATGTTGCTCGCTTCCTGCGGAGTCGACACGCCCGCCTCCTCCAGTTCCGCGGACCCCGCTCCAAGTTCCAGCGAGGTGACCCCGCCCGCCCCCAGCAGCGAACAGGGCTCCGTGAGCCAAGGCCCTCAATCCGATAGCCATGAGAACGTCGACCACCGCGACGGCCTTGTAAAAGACCTCGCCGAAGGGGCCGTCACCCGCGATTTCGACGAGAGATTCGACCAGTCCGTCGAAGATTTCTCCGGCGATAGCCTCTCCGGCACGAGCGAAGCCGCCATCCATAAAGGCATCCTCCGTGAGGTCGTCGATTCCAATCTCCCCTCTTTCCAGAATTCCCCCAACGCCGCCATCTTCAAAATGGCCAGTGCTTCCTTCGGCGGCGATCCGACTCTTCTCGCCCAGGGATCCATTCACTTCAAGATGCGCGTGACCGAAGGAAAGCTTCCCCTTTCGGATCTCATCTTCGGCGTCCGCCCGAGCAACGACTCCAGCGACAGCGTCTATCCCATCAAACTCTCCGAGGCTCTTAACGCCGATAGCGTCGCCAACCCGGAACTAACGGATGAGTTTCAAGACATCTCCGTCTCGATCGGCGACTCCATCGAGGACGAAGCAACCGTCTTCCCCGGAACCGAACTTCAGGTCCTGACCAATGCCATCGGCTTCCACCTCTACGTCAAGGGCGACGCCGAAGTCTCCGCCGTCCTTGAAATCGCGGAAGTCTATTTCCAAAAAGGCGACGCGGTCACCATGATCGATGACTTCGCCCGCGACGGCCTCTCCGGCAACCCGAACGTCTACTGGGGCCCGACCGACTGCGCCGACGCCGTCTTGATCCGCCGCGGACTTTCCTTGGCCAAGGCCCAGAAATACACCACCCCCGCTTTGTCCGAGGATGCCGCCGGCAAGACCCACGTCGTCTTCTCGGCCCTCGGCGATCTTTCCGGAACCAAAGTCGCCGTCAAATACGACGATTCCGCCGAGACCACCGATACCAAGGAATTCAAAGACCTTGGCATCGTCAATGCCGTCAACGGCGCCTATGCCAACCTCGCCATCGACCTCAGCAAATTCGCCGCCCCCGAAGGCGCGAAGCCCAAGACCATCACCTTGGAGAACGCCGGGGACGCGGAAGTCCAGATCGCCAACGTGTTCATGACTTCCTTCGAGGTTCCCGATCTCAACAAAGTCTATCCTTCCATCGACGCCGCTAACGCCGTCACCTTCGACAACTTCGAAAGGAACTTCGCTTCCTTGGGCGCGGATTACAACGCCTCCCACACCGATTCCCGCAACGTCGACGCCGGCATTTACCACTTCTTGAGCTATAGCCATGGCGACAAGATCTCCACCAGCGACGGCGTGCTCCACCTCCCGGGCACCGAAGAAGGCAACCCCGGGGATTACGACAACGTCAACATCGGCTCCAGCCACGTCATGAAAGGCGCCAAGTACATCGTCTTCTCCATCCGCGGAGAAGAAGGGTTCGATCTCTCCGGGCTCCGTTTCAAGATGAGCGATGCCGGCAAAGAGGTCAGCTTCGGAACCGGCCTCGCCATGGAAGGCGTCAAAGCCTATAACGACGAAGCCTACCAGACCCCCTACGAAGACGGGAAAGGTTTCAAGTGGTACGTGTTCGACCTCGCCCTCAACGGCGTGGAGGCCATGGACACGGTGTTCCTCTACTACACCGGGGTCAAAAACATCGACATCGACTCCATCTTCTACGCCAACGACTTCTTCGCCTATAACGAGAAGAGCGTCGCTCCGGCGGCAACCGAAGTCGATCTTTCCGCCTATTCCTACCTCGGCGGCTTGGCCGCCGAAGGGGCCGACTACTTCACCGCGACCGTCAAAGGCGACGGCGTGGCCACCCTCCACACCTTCCGCGCCAAATACAACGGAACCTCCTTGTGGATGAAAGACGGGCTGGCCAACGTCTATGACGCCAGCGGGCGCAAGGTTTCCGAGACCGACATCATCCCGGAAGTCGAGACCACCTACTACTTCGACCTCAGCTCCGGATATCCGGAGGAAGGGGACGGCTGGTGCCACCTCGAAGTCGGCAAATTCTTCAGCGGAGAAGGAAAAGACCCCATTGAGAACTACGGGAAAATCACCGTCGTTTCCCTCGGCACCGCCAAGAAGGGCGTCAAAGTCGACGCCAACGCCGCAGCTGAACTCAACTTCGATAAAGCCGACTATGCCTATGTGAGCGGTTGGGACGCCACCGTCGAGGCGAAGACCATGAGCCTCCACGTTTCCGGCGATGGGACCAACGACCTCTCCCTCTTCCGCATCGAACAGAAAAGGGCAGGGACTAAGGTCGGCGAGTTCTGGGCCAACGCCACTTCCCTCATCAAAGACGCGAGCGGCAGCCTCTTCGACATCAACACCAAGATCGGCGAGGAAGGCGTCGACCTCGTCCTCGATCTCGCTTCCGCGGGCATCGAGGTCAAAGCCGGCGACACCATCCACTTCCACATCAATTCCATCGCCCCGGGCAAACTGAGCTTCGGCGCGGCGAAAGCCGTTGCCGCCGCCCCTTCCGCCTCCATGGCGATTGGGCAATACGTCCAATCCTGGGCGAAGTAAAATCATCCTAACGGGAGGGGGACCACCGATCCCCCTCCCACCCCATTTCCGGAGGACCCCTTTATGAAAAAGACATCCTGTTTAGCTTTATTTTCCTTTGGCCTTTTGACGCTCGCTTCTTGCGGAGGGTCAAGCGACAATAAAATTGAACTGAAGATCGGCTTCTGGCCGGAGGCGGCGTCTTCGAAAGACGTCGCCATGTACAACCGCTGGAAGGAACGCTTCGAAGCGGAGAATCCGGAATACACCATAAAGGGCATGCCCTACACCTATTCGACCGAGACCGTCGGCAGCAAATTCACCACGGGCTCGCTCCCCGACGTCTGGCAGACCTGGTTCACCGAGCCGGAGAAGCTCAAAGACCGCAAAATAATCCGCTCGATCACCGATGAACTCCAAGCGCTTGGTTGGGACGGGAAGATGGATGAGGAGATGAAATCCACCCTCACCTTCGAGGGCGAGATCTACGGCGTCCCCCGCGATGGTTATGGCCTAGGCTTGCTCATCAACAAAAAGATTTTGGGTGAGAACGGGCTGCTCCCGGAAGTGAGTTCGGGGGTCTATTCCATTTACAACAAAGACGGAACCCCTGCCTACCCCACCACTTGGCAAGAGGTCTACGATATGTCCAACGTGATCGTCAACGAGAACGGGGACGTGGCAAAAGGCTTCATGATGTACTCCGCCAACAAAAACGGCGGCTGGGTCTTCTCCAACATTGCCTGGAACTTCGGGGCAAACTTGGAAATCAACGAAGGGAACAAGATCAAAGCCAACCTCGCCTCCGAGGAATCCGTCAGGGCTTTGGAATGGATCAAGAGCATGGCCGTGGACGGCCTGCTCCAAGAAAAGGTCTCCTGCGTGTACAACGATTGGTACAGCAACATCAAAGAGAAGGTCGCGATGGCCGTCGTCGGCAGCGACGTGCTCCAGCAGGCCGCCCTTCAGGGATCCTGCGACATGAACGACCTCGCCTTCGTCCCCATGCCAAGCGGCGACGGCACTCATCATTATTCGCTTTACGGCGGCACCCCTTTCGTCTTCACCAAAGGCGTCAGCGACAAAAAAGTGGAGGGCATCCTTAAGTTCTTCGACTACATCGGCCGTTCCCCCTCCGTCTCCGAGAACAACCTCCTCGCCAAGCAAGAGGGCTATGAGGTCGCGAAAGAAAAGGGCCAGCCCATCCTCCCCTCCATCATGCCTTGGAAGAACGAGGATCACGTCAAGGCCGCCAAAGAGTTGGAGAGCCGCTACATCAACGTCGACATGACCGACTATTCGCCTTTCTTCGATTCGATCCAATCCAACAAGCACGCCGAGGAGCCTTATAACGCTCAGGAAATGTACGAGGCCCTCGACACCGCCTTGCAAAGCGTCTTCTCCTACAAAGAGAACGCAAACTGCAAATCGCTTTTGGAAACCGCTTCGTCCACCCTTCAGAAAGAACTCGACAAGGGCGTCAACAAATAAAAACGTCTTCTATGCGATCCTTACAAAAAGATAGCCGGAAAAAGAACTGGAAAAGCGTTCTGAAGAGGAATCTTCTGGGGTGGGCTTTCATGATCGTCCCCCTCCTTCTTTTTCTGTTCTTCGTTTGGTACCCCATGGGAAGGAACCTCGTCTTGGCCTTCCAAGACGGATATGAGGACGCGAGCTTCGTCGGATTCCAGAACTTCGTGGACATCTTCGAAGACTCAAGTTTCCTCTCCGCCTTCAAAAACACCTTCCTTTACATCGGTTGGTCTCTGCTCATCGGGTATCTGGTCCCGGTGCTTCTCGGCTTTTTGCTTTCGGAAGTCATCCACGCGAAGGGGCTCTTCCGCGTCATCCTCTATCTGCCTTGCATGATCTCGGGCATGGCGGTCGTGTTCTTGTTCAACTCCATGTACGGGGACGGGTCGCAGGATCTATTCAACGTCATCATCACCCATTTGGGCTTCCAAGCCCATCCTTGGAAGGGATCCACCGACTTGGTCATCCCCCTGATCGTCTTGGCCATGACCTGGAAAGGGGCCGGCAGCACCGCCCTCATCTACCTTTCCTCCTTCCAATCCATTGACGATTCGATGTACGAGGCGGCGAGGATGGACGGGGCGAGCGCCCGGCAGAGGTTCTTCCGCATCACGATCCCGGCCTTGCGCGGCACCTTGCTCACCTTGTTCGTCCTGCAGATCATCTCCGTCTTCCAGGTCTTCTACGAGCCCTTGGTTATCGGTCCTAACGGGGGCCCCTTGAACGCCTCGATGTCCTTGATGCTCCTTTCTTATCTCTACGCCTTCAACGATTTCGAATACGGCAAAAGCGCCGCGACGGCCTTGGTCTTGGCCCTCATCATCATCGCCTTCACCGCCCTCTATTACCTGCTTGACCGCTTCCTGAAGAAAAAGGAGGCGCAATGATGAAACTCAAGATGAAGAAATACGTCTTCCCCCGCCTCAAAGACAAACGCGGGGGGTTCCTGAATTTCGCCGATTACCGCAATCCCGCCCACAAAGTGGGGTATGGGTTCATCATCCTCCTTCTGCTCCTATTCTCCTTCATCGCCCTCTTCCCGATCGTCTATCTGGTGGCCTCCTCCTTGAAAGCGGATGGGGAGATCAATTCGGCGGTCTATTCCTTCTGGCCCAGGGTCTGGGATTGGGGCAGGTTCGGGCGCATCTGGAACACGATCGATCTTCCCCGTTACTACCTGAACACCTTCATCTACGTCATCGGGGCCGTCGTCTGCGCCGTGGTATTCAATTCGCTTCTGGCCTACGCCGTCGCCATCCTGAAGCCCTTTGGTTACAAAGTCATCGACAAAGTGATCTTCTTAGGATACATGATCCCGGCCACCCTAAACATCCTCCCCTTGATCCGGGAAATCAGCGATTTCGGCTTGCTCGCCAATAGCGAATCGATCCTGACCTTCCTGCCCCTCTGGCTGAGTTTCGGGGCCAACGCCTACTACTACATGCTGTTCAAGGACTACTTCCAAAGGCTTCCGAAATCTCTCATCGAAGCCGGATCCATGGATGGGGCCGGGCACTTCCAGATCTTCCGCCGCATCGTCTTGCCGCTAAGCAAGCCCATCATGGGGATCGTGGCCATCTTCTCGATGACCGCCGCCTACAGCGATTTCCTCCTGCCATACTTAGTTCTCCAAAACGAGAAGTACAAAACCCTCATGGTCGGCATCTACAACATCGGATCGGCCGGGGACCTCCTCAAACCCGAGGAATTCCTCATGCTGCTGGTCTTCTCCATCATCCCGCAAGTCATCGTCTTCCTGATTTTCCAACGCCAAATCATGGGCGCCGGGGTCAACAAAGGAAGCAAGGAGTAATCTTCTATGGGTAAAATCAAAACTCGATACCTCGAGGTGGAGCCCTCTTCGGTAACCGAAATCGGCTTTCACCAAGACCGCAGCCAGGTCAGCGAATCCATTTTCTCTTTGGGCAACGAATATTGCGGCGTCCGCGGTTTCTTCGAGGAAGGGGTCTCCCTTCCCTCTTTGATCGGAACCTATTACAACGGCATCGTGGAATATTCCTTGGAGGAGACCCCCTCCGCCTACAAAGGGATCGTCAAACGGACCCATTTCACCATCAATTCCACGAACTTCCTTAAGCTCTCTTTGGCCATTGACGGCGAGAAGCTCGATTTGGCCAAGGTCTCTTTCTCCTCCTTCAAGAGGAGTTTGGATTTCGAATCGGGCCTGTTGACGCGTTCCTTCGTTTGGAACACCGCCTCCGGAGCCAAAGTGGCGATTCGCTTTACGAGGATGCTCGGCATGAAATCGCCGAAGCAGGCTTTCCAAACCCTTTCTTTGGAAAGCGATAAAGACGTGAACGTCTCTTTGTCTTTCTCCTTGGACGGCACCATTCTCCATTGGGGCAACCATTGCTACTGGAATCCCGGGGAAAGGATCCTCGGGGACGACGTCTATGGATTGCTTCTTTTCACCCCGACCACGCATCAAGCCCTGCTCAGCGAGATGAAGATCCTTTCCTCTTTCCTCCCATCCAAGGTCGAGGAGAAAGAAAAAGAAATCAACGTATCCTATGAGTTCGTTTTGAAGAAAGGCGAGAAACAAGAATTCACCCGCCTCGTCGCGAACATCATCGACAAACATAGCCAGAATCACGCCGAAGCGATGAAGAAAGAGGCCGAGAAAGAGCTCGAAAATCTCCTGTCCAAAGGAAAAGAGGGGCTTCTTCGGGAAAACCGCGCCTTCTTCGCCGAAGCCAAAGAGAAGGCGGACATCGAAATCGACGGGGATCCCGACGATCAGCAGGGCATCCGCTTCTGCCTCTTCAATCTTCTTCAGGCCTATTCGGGCTTGGCCCCCGACGACAACATCGGGGCGAAGGGCTTAAGCGGAGAGGCCTATTCCGGACACGCCTTCTGGGATTCGGAAACCTATTGCCTCCCTTATTACCTCTTCTCCAATCAAAAAGCCGCGAAAGACCTTCTCCTTTTCCGTTACAACACCTTGCCCGAAGCCAGAAAGCGCGCCAAAGAGCTAGACTGCGATGGCGCCGCCTACCCCATCGCCACAAGAACGGGGGAAGAGGCCTGCACCCTTTGGCAGCACGCCTCCACCCAGCTTCAGCCGACCACCGCGGTCGCCTACGCGATCTTCCATTACATGAACCTCTACGACGACAAGGAATTCATGGAACGGTACGGGCTTGAGATGCTTTTGGAGATCTGCAAGTTCCTTTTGACCCGCGGCCAATGGAACCAGACCCACACGCACTTCGGCTATTACGGGGTCATGGGCCCCGATGAATTCGAGGTCATGGTCAACCACAACACCTATACCAACTTCATGGCGAAGAAGACCTTCGAATACGCCATGAAGGTCTTGAGCGACCCAACGATTCACGCGGAGGAAGCCAAAAAGAAAGCCTCCTTCGGCGAGAAGGAAATCGCCTCCATGAAAGAGGCCGACGAGAAGATGCTGATTCTCTATGATCCCAAGACCCATCTTTATGAGCAGCACCAGGGCTTCTACGACCTCCCCCACATCGACGTGGACAAAATCCCCGTCACCGATTTCCCTTTGTATTCCCATTGGACCTACGACCGGATCTACCGGAACGACATGATCAAGCAGCCGGACGTCCTGATGTTCCTCTTCCTTTATAACCAAGACTTCGATTTCGCGACCAAAGAGGCCAATTACGATTATTATGAGCCCCGCTGCATCCATGAATCATCCTTGTCCCCCTCCGTCCATTCGATCTTGGCCCAGGAGCTTGGAAAAGAAGAGGAGGCTCTCTCCTTCTTCGGATTCGCGACGCGCCTTGACCTAGACGACTACAACCGCAACACCTGCGAGGGGTTGCACATGACCTCGATCGCCGCGGCCTGGATGAACATCGTCTACGGCTTCCTGGGTCTAAGAAGCGACAAGGAGGAACTCTCCCTCTCGCCTTCTTTGCCTTCGCGCTGGACCCACTATTCGGTCAAGCTCACCTACAAGGGAAGCCTTCTCCGGTTCGATGTGTACAAAGACAGGCTCCTCATCCATAACTCCGGCTCGCCGGTGAAACTTAAGATCTACGGAGAAAGCAAAGACGTCCCCTCCGTTTTGGAGATCAAGCGATGAAAGACGTCCTCTCCGTCTCTTCTTACGATCCTTCTTCCCGCATTCAAGAAGGCAACCGCTTCCTTTTGGGCAACGGCCACCTCGGCTACCGGGGGACGATCGAGGAGGAGGGGGCGGAAAGCATGACGGGGTATAACCTCGTCGGAGTCTATGACCGATTCCAGGACAAATGGAGGGAATCCATCAATCTGCCGAACCCTCTTTCCCTTAAGACCTTCGTAGACGGCAAAGAGGAAGATGCGACTTCCGTTGCCCCATCCGCGCACAAAGCGTCCCTCCACCAAAGTCAGGAGATCTTCGCCCGTCTCAGTTCCTTCCCCCATTACCTCATTTCCAGCCAACGCTTCCTTTCCTTTTGCCAAGACAACCTTTTGGCCTGCAAAATCTCCGTCTGCGTCACCCGGGAAGGGGACTTCTCCTTCCAATACGGCTTAGATTTGGACATTTACGATATCAACGGTCCCCACTTCAAAGAGAAAAAAGTGACCCGTTATGAGGATTTCCTTCTTTTTGAAGGGGTCACCAACGAAGGGAAGCATCTCTACGAAGCCGTGGCCTACGAATCCTCCCTCCCCAAAGAAAGCCAAGGGGAATCCCGTTTCGAAAGCAAAGCCCGAATGGAGAAGGGCGAGGTTTTCGAACTCACGGTCTATTCCCTCGTCTTTGAAGGCGAAGAAGATTTCGCGGAAGAGATCCTCGCCGTCAAAAAGGCGGGTTTTGAGAGACTCAAGGAAGACCATCTGAACATATTCTCGCCCCTCTACGAGCACGCCAAGGTCCGTCTCCATGGAGACGAAGAAGGCGAAGCAGAGGGGAATTACTCGATCTACATGCTGCTCATCCTGGGGGACGCCAACCGCCCGCGGAGCATCGCCGCCCGCGGAGTCTCGGGCCAAACCTACAAAGGGGCGGTCTTCTGGGACAGTGAGATTTTCCTTTTGCCTTTCTTCTGCCTTCAACGTCCGGAGGTCGCGAGGAACCTCGTGAAATACCGCATCCTAACCTTGGAGGGAGCCAAAGCCAAAGCCAAGGAATACGGATACGAAGGCGCCTTCTTCGCTTGGGAGAGTCAGGAAGACGGAAGGGACGCCTGCTCCAAGTGGAATGTGACCGATTGGCGGACCGGGAAGCCGATCCGGACCTACTTCAACGAGAAGCAGATCCACATCTCCGCCGACGTCGCCTATGCCTATGAGAACTACGAAAAGCTCACCGGGGACCAGTCCTTGCTGAGCGAAGGCGGGGATGAGCTCCTCGCGGAGATCGCGAAGTTCTTCCTAAGCTACGCCACCTACCGCGATGGGCAATATCATCTCGACGACGTGATTGGGCCCGACGAATACCACGAACGGGTCAACGACAACGCCTTCACCAACTACATGGCCGCCCACGCCTTGAGGTTCGTCATCAAGAAATTGTCGCCCCTAGGCAAGTACAAAGACCTCGTGGATCGGATTTCCTCCTTCCTAGAGGCTTTCTATCTCCCGCAGCCAAACGAAGATGGGGTGATTGAGCAATTCGAAGGCTACTTCCAAAAAGAAGATGCGACCGTAGACGAAGTCAGAAGCCGCCTTCAGGACCCCAAGCAATATTGGGGAGGGAAAGACGGCCCCGCCACCCCTACGAAAGTCATCAAGCAAGCCGACGTCGTCGCCATGTTGGCGCTGCTTGAGGGGGAATTCCCCCTCTCCGTGAAGAAAGCCAATTACGATTACTATTTCCCCAAGACGGAGCATGGGTCTTCCCTGTCCAGCAGCATGTATTCCTTGCTGGCCTCGAGGATCGGGGAAAAAGAATACGCGTATTCGATGTACCGGAAATCATCTTCCGTCGACCTCTATGGCCCTCAGAAGCTCTTCGCCGGCGGAATCTACATCGGCGGGAGCCATCCCGCGAGCGAAGGCGGAGCCTACTTATCCCTGCTCTATGGGTGGGGTGGATTCTCTATCGAGGAAGAAGGATTCCGCCTCTCCCCGGCTTTGCCGGAGGAAGTCCGCGGGATGGAGCTATCCATCCTGTTCCGGAAGAAGCGATACCGCATCCGCATCGAAAAGGAAGACAATAACGGTGGCTATTCCACCGAGATCAAGGAGGAGAAGGCATGAAAAAAGGAATGATATTCGATTTGGACGGGGTGATCGTATCCACGGACCACTTCCATTATCTGGCCTGGAAAAAGATGGCCGACGAGGAAGGCATCCCCTTCGATGAGACCGTCAACAACCGCCTTAGAGGCGTTTCCCGCATGGCCTCGTGCGAGATCATTTTGGAAAAGGCGAGCCGCCCCTACACCCAAGAGGAAAAGGAAAAGCTCTGCGAGAAGAAGAATGCCCTCTATCGGGAATATCTGAAGCAGCTTTCCCCCAAAGACGTGAGCCAAGACGTTTTGGAGACCCTCAAGAGCATCAAATCCATGGGCATCAAAACCGCGATCGGCTCCAGCAGCAAGAACACCAAATTCATCTTGGGGCAAATCGGCTTATTGGACGCTTTCGACGAGATCGTGGACGGAAACATGATCACCCATTCCAAGCCCGATCCCGAAGTGTTCCTGCTTGCCGCGAAGCGCCTTGGCTTGGATCCCTCCGAATGCGGCGTCGTCGAAGACGCCTACGCCGGGGTGAAAGCCGCCAAAGACGGAGGATTCACCTCCTACGGGATCCTCGATGCCGCCTCAAGCCCGGACACCGACCATCCTTTGGGCAAATTCTCCGATCTTCTGAATTACCTGAAAAGCGAAGACAGCCCGGTCATCCGCATCGAGCATCTTTATAAAACCTATCCCAACGGGGTCGCGGCGACGAAGGACTTCAATCTGGAAATCAACGACGGGGAATTCGTCGTCTTCGTCGGCCCTTCCGGATGCGGCAAGTCCACCGTCCTCCGCATGATCGGAGGCTTGGAAGACGTCACCAAAGGAAGCATCTTCCTAAACGGAGAAGACATCACCGACAAAGAAGCCAAAGACAGAGACATCGCGATGGTGTTCCAGAACTACGCCCTCTATCCTCATTTGACCGTCTTCAAGAACATCGCCTTCCCCTTGGAGGTGGAAAAAATACCTTTCAAGCATTTCTTCGATTTCAAATACCGGAAGGCGAGAAAAACGGAAATCAAGAAAAAGGTTGAGGACGCGGCTGCGAAAATCGGCTTATCCGAATATTTGGATCGCCGCCCGGCCAACCTCTCCGGCGGCCAGCGCCAGAGGGTCGCTTTAGGCAGGGCCATCGTCCGCGATCCGAAGGTGTTCCTCCTGGATGAGCCTTTGTCCAATCTCGATGCCAAGATGCGCGTCCAGATGCGTTCAGAGATCACCCGCCTCCACGATAAACTCAAGACCATCTTCATCTACGTCACCCACGATCAGGTGGAAGCCATGACCATGGGCACCAAGATCGTCGTCTTGAAAGACGGCGTCATCCAGCAAGTCGGGACCCCGGAGGAGATCTTCCTGAACCCCGTCAACCAATTCGTGGCCGGATTCATCGGCACGCCCCAAATGAACTTTTTCTCCGGAAGCGTCTCCAAGAAAAGTGGCGAATATTTCCTCCGTTTCAAAGGAAGCGACCTCGCTTTGCCCATCCCCTCGTCCCGGATGGAGGGCTTCGACGAAAATTGGCTCGATCAAAGCCTCGTCGCCGGCATCCGTCCTAGAGCCATCTCGGTCTTGGGCGACCTTTCCTACCAAGAGCAGGGATTCAAAGCGAAGATCAATCTCTTCGAGCAGCTCGGCGAGGAGACCCTGCTTTATTCCTCCTTCCCCGCCAAAGAGGGGGACCTCATCATTTCCACGACCGGACTCGGCCGATTCAAGAAAGGGGAGGAAATCGGCGTTTGCTTCGACCTCCAACATTTATGCCTATTTTCTCCAAGGGACGGAAAGTCGCTTCTAAAATAAGTCTTTTGATGGCCTCCATGCCTTTGCTTTTTTCCTGCGCCTTTCATCAGGGCTCCGGCTCTTCCGTTTCGGACGCCCCATCAAAGGATTCCTCTTTGCAAACCGCATCGTCAGATGGGGATTGCCTCTCTTCCCAAGAAGAAAGCTCCTTCCCGAAAGGAGAGGACGGATTCAAGCAGTTCGATCTGAGCTATTTTGAAAACCATAACGATCCTAACGACGATAAAAAGAGAAGCAAAGTCCGCTTTGGGGAGGCCGTAGAGGGCATACCCCTCTATCCGACTCTTCGCCTTTTCGCCGCGGGGGATCAGGTCCCGGTCTACGCGGTCAAAACGAATCCCAATCGGATATGGGACGGGGAAGCGAGCAACCGCCAAGACGACGCCGTGGCCTCCCTTTCTTTGGAAGGCAAAGTCACCTTGAAGCTTCAATGCGCCTTCAACCCCGCCAAAAACGTGACCATACGCCCTTTGGGGAGAGGCGTTCCCTATGCGGTGGACCAAGCCCGATGGGTCATTTCCTTCACGATCTCCTCCCCGGGGCAATACGTGGTTGAAACCCGTCAAAGGACCCTGCACCTCTTCGTGAACCCCTTGACCGAAGCCCCCGCGGGGGCCACCGTCTTTAAGGCCGGGCTCCACACCAAAGAGAACGACTCGCGCATCAACTCCAATGACGAAATTATCCTCCGCAACGGGAACAGAATCTATTTCGAGGAAGGGGCGATCGTCCGAGCAAAACTAAGGGCGAGCGACGCCTATAACGTCTCCGTCACGGGGCCGGGGTTCCTCGATGGGTCGACCTTCGACCGTTCCGTGAAGCGCGGGACCACCGCCGTTCCGGTGGATTTCTCGTTCTGCCGCAACGTTACTTTGTCCGATTTCGCTTGCCTTGATCCCGCGGGCTGGGCGTTCAACATGTTCTTCGACGAAGGCGTGGCGATGAAGAACCTCAAAGTCATCTCCTCCCGGTCGAACGGAGACGGAATCTCTCTTCAGTCCTGCAAAAGCGTCGAGGTCGATGGTTGTTTCCTAAGGACCTGGGACGACTCCCTGGTCGTCAAGAATTACGTCAATTGGCGGAACGGGGCGGAAGGGGAAACCTCCTCCATCTGTTTCTCCGATTGCCTGATCATCACCGATCTCGCCCAATCGATGGAGATCGGCTATGAAACCATCGGCGAGAAGATGGAAGACATCTCCTTCCTCGACATCACCGTCCTCCACGCCTATCACAAACCCGTGTTCTCCATCCATAACGGGAACAACGCGAAAATCCGCAACGTGACCTATCAAAACATCACGGTCGAAGATGCCTCCATTGGCAAAGGCGATGGCACGGATAACCTATTTGACTTCGATGTCTCCTATTCGCCCACTTGGAGCGACAACCACAAGAAAACGGCCCTGGGCGACGTATCCGGCGTCCATTGCTCGAACATCAAGGTGCTCAAAGGGCGGAAGGACCCCAAAGTCAAAATCACCGGAAGCGTGGAAACCCGTTCGGGCTACCCTAACGTCGAGCACCGCGTCGAAGGGGTTTCCTTCGAGGATGTGGAAATCTACGGGGAAATCCTGGACGAGAACTATCCCCATTTGAAGCTGGAGCATGCGGACGCCCCGAGCTTCTCTGCAACCGGAAAGGCAATCACCGGGGCCTCTTATCCGTCCTTGGATTTGTCCTCTTACGGCAACAATATCGAAAAGATTTGACCCGTGTATTGAAAAGCCCTCTTGCGAGGGCCTTTTTCAATCTTTCTTAAGATAGGGGGCAAGCATTTCGGTAAGCCCGTGAGCGATCTCTTTAAGAGAACGTCCGCTGGTGTTGATCATCAGATCGTAATTGGCTTTGTCGCCCCACTTCTTGCCGGTATAGAACTCGTAATACTTCGCGCGGTTCTTGTCGACCTTCTTGATCTCACGGGCCAAGGAGCGGGGATCGGCCTTTTCCCCTTCTTTGCTTCTAGACTGGCAGCGGATGATTTTAGATGGCATGTCCGCATAGACGAACAAACGCACGGGATGCATATCCTTCAGCACATCGTCTGCGCACCTTCCGATGATGACGCAGGAGGATTTTGCCGCAAGATCCTGAAGGACTTTCTTCTGAGCGGCATAGATATCGATGGACTGGCTTAGATTCGGGTCGTTGGTCGCAGAGAAAGACATCCCGTAATGGATGGGGAGCAAGGGCAGCGGCTTATTTTCGGTGACCTGTTCGATGTACTCCAGGCAATAAGGGGTTTGCTTTTCGATTTCCAAAAGGATCTCGCGATCGTAATAGGCGAGACCAAGTTCATCGGCAAGGCGTCTCCCCAGCTCGCGCCCACCGCTTCCGAATTCGCGACCAATGGTGATGATGATTCCCATGCAAAGAACCCCTTTTTTACTTAAGACAATTATAAATTCGCGTGAAAAGCCTAGGCAAATGGAAAAATGAGCCCATTCAAAAACCGGTCTTAAAAAACCGATATAGCAAAATGTAACCGCTTCCATTTGAAAAAACATCACTTTATAATACCGGCAAACAGGGTGTAACCGCTTACACCCGGAAAGGAACATTTCTCTTATGAAGGAAAAAGCAAAGCGCTTTTTCAAAAATCCATTGGGGATTGGCCTTTGTTGCTTAGTCGGATCACTCGTTATGAGCTTCGGCGCGCAGCTGGTCAACACCAGTGGTTACTCGGTTCAGGTGACCAGCGGGGTCGCCGACATGGACCAGTTCTACGCCGAACAGTATAAGGACGCGACGGCCAAGCCGCTCCGTCTCATGACCGTCGGCGCCAAAAAAGATGGCATGGTCAATGCCAAGATGGCCTATGACCTCTATCTCCCCAAAGGCGTCAGCGCCGAGAACCCCGCTCCGGCCGTCGCTCTCACCCACGGCTACCTGAACTCCAAAGAATTTGAAGAAGGGTTCGCCATCGAGCTCGCTCGCCGCGGATATGTTGTCTTCGCCTATGACCAATACGATCATGGGGATTCGACCTGGGACACCCCATCCGCCTTCAACTTCTACGTTTGGTCTGCCTATGACGCCGTCGAATTCCTCGCTGCTCAGGACTACGTCATGACCGCCGCCGATGGCACCAAGATGATCGGCGTCTCCGGCCACTCCATGGGCGGCTTCTCCTCTGAGATCGCCGTCGCCTGGGATCAATTGAACCTCGACATGGGGGTCTATTCCCACCCGAAGACCGTCGCGGTCTTGGCCCAAGGCGCGGACTTCCGTTACGTCGACGCATACGTAGCCGGCTATAGCGGAGGCGCATACGCCAACACTTACGCGACCTACAAATCGAGAACCGCAGGCGCGCTCCAAGGCGAATACGACGAATTCTTCTTCGACAACTCCGGCAAGGGCAAGGGCAACGTCATCGAGAAAGACTATGCCAGTGACAAAGTCGGCTACGGGATGCTCGGTTTGACCAAACCCGGCGAATCCAATAAGTTCTATCAAGTCGATCCCGCCACCGGAACAGCCTTGACTGATGAGATCACCGACCTCACCGGCAATTACGGCGAGCGCATCATCTACAAGGTCGCGGGCGACCACCCCTACAACACCTGGTCCCCGCAAGCGGCCAGCTGCATCATCGACTTCTTCAACCACGCCTTCGAACACCAGACCGCCCTCCACGGTTCCACCGCTGGACTTGAGGCCTATGGCATCAATCCGAAAGATGGGTCTCACCAAATTTGGTGGATCAAGGAAGTCTTCACCGGAATCGGCATGCTCATGGTCCTCGCCGCCGTCCTCTGCGGCTTGATCGGCCTCGTCAACGTTCCGGTCTTCCGCCTTGCCTGCACCGACGCCACCCTCATCCCTGAGGTTGAGCCGACCAGCAAACCAAGGAAGGCCATCGGAACCGGTCTGACGATCTTCTCGATCCTGCTCTCCGGATTCATGATCCCGGCCCTCATGTCGCCGGGCGGAAACGCTGCCAACGCCGCCATCTTGACCACCATCCTCGATGTGTTCATGTACGCTTCCTTCGCCGCGGCGCTCATCCTCGCCCTCGTCGCCGGAATCTTCAAAGCGGCCAAGAAAGACGGCTCCAAAGAGCTCGTGAGGCCTGCCGGAGGAGCCTTGCTCATCTCCGTCATAGCCCTTGCCCTCCGCTGGCTCATCAACGATGGTACTGGCTATGTCCTCAATTCGACTAACCGCTGGTTCAACGCCCCCTCCATCAACACCATCGCCTTCTGGGCCGTGGCTTCCGGGTTGCTCGCGTTGATCTTCGCCCTCATCTCCCACTTCTTCGTCAATCCGAACAGGACCGTCGCTCACCTCGGCCTTAAGGCCTCCTGGAAGCAGGTCGGCGTCTCCCTCCTCAACGCTATCGTCGTCTCTGGCGTTATCTGCGCCTTCGTTTGGATCATCAGCTTGATCTTCAACGTCGACTTCCGCATGTACACCTATGCGATCAAGACCGTCAACGGCGGCGCCTTCCTCTCCGCTCTCCACTATCTGCCGTTCTTCTTCCTCTTCTACTTCTGCAGCGGCATCTCGCTCGCGGTCGCCACGGCTGGAAAGAAGGGCTGGAAGGCCGATGCGATCGCGGTCGCCATTGAGGTTCTCCCCTGCGCTCTCTTCCTCGTTTATCAGTACACGATCCTCATGACCACCGGCGTCGCTCCGTTCCCCAACTTCGATCTGAACGGCATCCTTGTCCAGGGCCTCATCTGGACCCTCATCTTCCTCGCGATCTATCAGCGTCGCAGCCTCGAGAAGAATGGCAATATCTGGAACGGCGTGTTCCTCAATACCATCTTCTTCACCTTCCTCACCTTGGGCAACACTTGCCTCTATCTCCTCAAGTAAACCCTTGAACGACAAAAGCCCTGGGAGTTCTCGATCCCAGGGCTTTTTCTATGGTCTGCAAAGTCAAAGCCTATCCATTCTTCGCAAAGTCAAAGAACGATTCGCCGGATTTTAGTGTTTGTCGATTTTCACATAGGCTTTCTTTAAGGACATCCAGCGGGTTTTTGCCAGGATATTCGTGTGCCTGGTCCTATATTCGCCCAGCAAAGGAACGGGGGGTATTCTCGCAGGTACGATGGAGCAGGAATCCAATTTTCTCTTGGACCCGTTTCGATTTTTGGTTTCCCCGTGGTAGGAGCACCATATCACCCCTAGACCAAGATCCTCAAAACCATTCCGGATGATTCCCTCGGCGGCCTCGGGCATATAGCCGTTTCCCAAAAAGGCTTGCCGAGCCAGAATCCAAGTTCGCGTTCGTCGTTGCGCTTAGTTCCGTCCTCGCGCACGATCGGTCTTAACTCGATCGGGCCGATGGCCTTGTCCGACCCTTTTTTGCAGATGGCATAGCATTCTGTTCCATTCAGAACGTTTTTGATCACTTCTAGGCTTTCCGCCTTGGACTCGTGGGGAGGCCACCCTACGGAGGGACCCACATCAAGGGTCTTTCGCGCGCTCAAACAAACTGTCGGCATCCGCTTCTCCCCATTTTCTCAAGACCAATCTTTGAGTGTGCAGCATCGTCTCCTCCATTCGAGGATTTGATCCGCTTCTTTCAGTCTAACGATTGTCGGATGTCTTCAGCAATATACCGTCTCCGGCAAACAAAAAAAGGCCCGCATGGCCTTGGATACAAGTGGCGCGCCCGAGCGGATTCGAACCGCTGACCCCAAGCTTCGGAGGCTTGTACTCTATCCAGCTGAGCTACGAGCGCAAGAAGATGGTGCACTGGATGGGAGTCGAACCCACACCGGTCGCCCGACTAGCTCCTGAAACTAGCGCGTATACCAATTCCGCCACCAGTGCACGCCGAATTAATATACACTTCGGCAACAAAAATGTCGAACCCCTTCCATGATTTTCCGAATTCGGCGCAGACCCCCCTAGCCCAATTTGACGAAGATTTGCTTTTCTTTCCCTTTCCGCTGAAGAAAAACGGAAAAAGATAGGATAATGGACCCATCATGAAACCCCTATCCCAGCAAGAACTGATTCAGGCCATCCATCGTTTCCAGATCGAAGGCGACATCGTTTCCATTGAGCCGAACAACAACGGC